>CAYRBE010000043.1:0-14521 GCA_964422345.1 uncultured Dechloromonas sp. | reverse complement strand
GAGGCGAAGCATAAAATCCCCGCCCGACGTCCTGATAAACCACGGTTTCACTGATAATTGCCCCACCCGGCCCGATCACCGCCTGGCGCATCGGCACTGCCAGCGAACGTCCCACCTGAATATAAGCCTGCCCGCCGTCGACCGTCTGCACCATCTGGCCGGCGCGTTCATTGCGCCCGCTGCGCGTATCCCAAACCGTAGCATCAACGTTGGAACGCCGCGTACTGCCGAGCACGACCTGACCGCTGACCTCGCCGCCCCGCCCGCCCAGCTCCTGCTCACGATTCTCACTGACCCGGATAATCAGCCGCCGGCTCGGTTTGTCGATTGCCGCCAGCGCCCGCTTGATATCCGCTCGATTACCCGGTGAGGTTCTGAGGAAAAGCTGGTTGTTCGTCCCGGTCAAAGTGCCGCCGGGCTCGACCAAGGGCAACAGTACCGGCAGGACGTCTTCGACCTGCTTGCTTTTGAGTTCAATCACCTCCAGCTGCTGCGCCACGGCGAAACCGAACCACAGGGTGAGTGCTACGGTGCACACCAGTTTTAGGCAATTTTTCATCATATTGATCCCGTGTTACAAAGCCACGATATGCGGCAATGAGAGATATTCCTTGGAATGCATTTCAGTCAGGCGACTCACCGGCCGGGCAAATTCGCTAGCTTGGGTTCCTTCAGTATAAAGCGCTTCCGGCGGACAGTCGGCAGTCGAAATCAGCTTCACCTTGTGGTCGTAGAGCACGTCAATCAACCAGGTAAAACGCCGCGCCTCAGAAGCCTGATGGGCAGTCATTTTTGGAATATGGGAAAGCAAAACCGTGTGGTAAGCCCGGGCAATTTCGAGGTAATCATTCTGTGAACGGGGACCACCGCACAGCGTCTTGAAATCAAACCAGACCACGCCATTACCGCGCCGGACTGTATCGATCTGGCGACCGAGCACATCAATCGAACCGCCCTTCTTGCCCTCTTCCCCGGCCACCATCTGGAAATAATCAAGCATCTTGGCCTCGGCTGCGGCATCGGCCGGGCAGTGATAAATCTCAACCTGCTCCAACGCCCGGAGACGGTAATCAACCCCGGCCTCAACCTCAAACACATCCAAATTCTCTTGCAACATGGCAATCGTCGGCAAAAAACTCTCGCGATGTAAGCCGTCAGGGTAAAGCATGCTCGGCGGATAGTTCGAGGTCATCACCAGAATGACCCCTTTGGCAAACAGGCTGTTCATCAGGCGACCAAGAATCATCGCATCGGCAATATCGGAAACATGAAACTCGTCAAAACAAAGGAGCCGGGTTTCGCTAGCAATCTGCTCAGCGACTCGCAAAATGGGATCAGCTTCGCCCTTGTATTTATCCAGATCACGGTGGATCTGCTGCATGAAGGCATGAAAATGCAGTCGCTTTTTCCGGCGATACGGCACTGACTCGTAAAAACAATCCATCAAAAAGCTCTTGCCACGACCAACCCCGCCCCAAAAGTAAATCCCTCTGGGTGGCTTAGGTGGCGCAAGCAAGCGCTTCAAGGTACTGCTACGGTGCACCTTGAACGAAAGCAAATTTCCATACAACTGCTGCAGTGCTTGAGCTGCAAACATCTGCGCCTGATCGGCAATATAGCCACGCTCAGACAACAGGGCCTGATAGGCATCAAGCATCCCTTGTGCGGCGACATTTAGTTTTTTGTGGGGCATGGGGCTGAATCTGAATTTCGAATTGTCGACATTTTAGCCAAAAAGAAAAAGGCGGGTGCGTTGCCGCAACCCGCCTTTGAGCGAATCAATTTTCGATTAGAAGTTCAGCGTGCGCTTGTCGCAAGCCAAAGCAGCTTCATGCACGGTCTCCGACAGGGTCGGGTGAGCGTGGCAGATGCGTGCCAGATCTTCGGAAGCACCACCGAATTCCATCGTCACGACGGCTTCAGCAATGATTTCAGAGGCATTGGCACCAATGATATGCACGCCAAGGATGCGATCAGTTTTCTTGCAAGCCAGCATCTTGACGAAGCCGGACGGGTCGCCCATGCCGAGCGCGCGACCATTGGCCAGGAACGGTACTTTACCGACCTTGTATTCCACACCTTCAGCTTTAAGCGTCTGCTCGGTTTTGCCAACCCAAGCAATTTCCGGTGAGGTATAGATGACCCATGGGATGGTGTCGAAATTGCAGTGACCCGCTTGGCCAGCCATCAATTCAGCAACCATAACGCCCTCTTCGTGTGCCTTGTGGGCCAGCATCGGACCACGGACGACGTCACCAATTGCCCAAACACCGGCCAGATTGGTTTTGCAGTGACCGTCAACTTCGACGAAGCCACGCGCGTCCAGCTTTAGGCCAACGCCTTCGGCATTCAGGCCATCGGTATTCGGGGTGCGGCCGATGGAAACGATCAGGCGATCAGCATCCAGCTTCTGTTCCTTGCCATCCTTATCGGTGTAGGCAATTGAAACTGACTTCTTGGTTGCCTTGATATCACCGATCTTCACACCGGTCTGAATATTCAAACCCTGCTTGGTGAACAACTTGGCAGCTTCCTTGGCGACATCCTGGTCGGCCACTGCCAGGAAGTCAGGCATAGCTTCGAGAATGGTCACTTCAGAACCGACTCGACGCCAGACCGAGCCCATTTCCAGACCGATCACACCGGCACCGATAATCGCCAGTTTCTTCGGCACGGATTCCTGATTCAGCGCACCTTCGTTGTCCATGACGATTTTCTGATCGACTGGCAGGTTCGGCAGATGGCGAGCTTTGGAGCCGGTCGCGACGATAACTTGCTTGGCCAGCACTTCTTCAGCGCCGACTTTAACTTTCCAGAATTCGCCTTCCTTGGCAACAAATGAGCCGTGGCCAGGCAAGAAAGTAACCTTGTTCTTTTTCAACAGCATCTTGATGCCGGAGGTCAGTTGATTGACCACGCCATCCTTACGACCTTTCATGGTCGGAACATCGATAGTGGCCTTACCAACCTTGATGCCCTGAGCTTCAAAGGTATGGTTGGCTTCCTCAAACAGGTGCGAGGTATGCAACAGCGCCTTGGACGGGATACAGCCCACGTTCAGGCAGGTGCCGCCGAGGCGTGGCTCGCCCTTGGGGTCAGCGTAAGGATTGGATTCGGCACATGCGGCAGTAAAGCCGAGTTGCGAAGCGCGAATAGCTGCAATGTAGCCGCCAGGGCCGCCACCGATAACGAGTACGTCGAATTGTTGGGACATGAATATCCTTTCAGATCTTAAATGTGCAAAAGCGCCAGCCCCCTATGACGGGGAACTGGCGCCGGCCATACGTCGATTAGACGCCGAGCAGCAGGCGGGAAGGATCTTCCAGCGCTTCCTTCATGGTCACCAGACCGAGGACAGCTTCGCGGCCGTCGATGATACGGTGGTCGTAAGACATGGCCAGATAGTTCATCGGACGGACAACCACTTGACCATTTTCAACCATTGCACGATCCTTGGTGGCATGAATGCCGAGGATCGCTGATTGCGGCGGATTGATGATCGGGGTGGACATCATCGAACCGAAGATACCGCCGTTGGAGATGGAGAAGGTACCGCCAGTCAGATCTTCGATCGACAGCTTGCCATCCTTGGCCTTGTTACCGAATTCGGCAATCTTCTTCTCGATTTCGGCGATGCTCATCTGGTCAGCATTGCGAATGATCGGCACAACCAGACCACGCGGCGAACCAACGGCGATACCGATGTCGATGTAGCCGTGGTAGACAACGTCGTTGCCATCAACCGAAGCGTTCAGGACCGGGAACTTCTGCAGGGCAGCACAGGCAGCCTTGACGAAGAAACCCATAAAGCCCAAGCGAACGCCGTGGGTCTTCTCAAACTTCTCGCCATACTGCTTGCGCAGTGCCATGACCGGGCCCATGTTCACTTCATTGAACGTGGTCAGAATGGCATTGGTTTGCTGGGATTGCAGCAGACGCTCTGCAATACGGGCACGCAGACGTGACATCGGAACGCGCTGTTCGGTGCGGTTACCGTTATCAATACCGGTAGCCGGGGTTGGCAGTGCGACCTTGGCAGCAGCCGGTGCAGCAACTGGGCCAGCCTTCGGCTGGGCAGCAACTGCATCTTCCTTGGTTACGCGACCACCACGACCGGAACCAGCGACATCAGCGGCAGCAACACCCTTTTCATCAAGGATCTTGCGAGCTGACGGGCTAGCCGTACCGGCTGGCGCAGCGGCAGCAGCAGCCGGGGCAGCAGCAGCGGCCGCCTTCGGTGCTTCAGCTGCCGGGGCAGCAACACCCGCTTTAGCTTCGGTATCGATGCGAGCAATCAATTCGCCGGAAACAACGGTATCACCGTCGCCCTTGACGATCTCAACCAATACGCCTGCACCCGGTGACGGTACTTCAAGCACGACCTTGTCGGTCTCGATATCGATCAGGATTTCGTCACGACCGACTGAGTCGCCAACTTTCTTTTTCCAAGAAGCCAGGGTGCCTTCGGCAACGGACTCGGATAACTGGGGAACTTGAACTTCGATAATCATAATGACTCCACTCTGTTTGAGTTATTAGTACTCGATTTTGCCCAATGCGGACTCAACCAGTGCTTTTTGTTGCTCGTTATGTTTAGCCAGATAACCGACCGCCGGTGAAGAAGATGCTGGACGGGAAACCAGCAGCATCTTCTGCTTGCCGCTGATCTGTGAATCCAGGTGATGACGGGATGCAATCCAGTACCAAGCGCCCTGATTGCGAGGCTCTTCCTGAGCCCAGACAATTTCGGTAGCCTTAGGATACTTAGCTAGTTCAGCCTCAAGCGACTCTTTCGGGAAAGGATAGAGTTGCTCCAGACGAACGATCGCGATATCAGTAATTTTCTTCTCGCGACGCGCTGCCAACAGATCGTAGTACACCTTGCCGCAGCAAAGCACGACCCGTTTGACCTTCTTGGCATCAATCTCGTCAATCTCACCGATGACGCGCTTGAACTCGCCATTGGCCAGTTCTTCCATGCTGCAGGCTGCATCCTTGTGACGCAGCAGGGATTTCGGAGTCATCACGATCAAAGGCTTGCGCTGCATACGAACGCCTTGACGACGAAGCATATGGAACACTTGAGCAGCGGTCGTTGGAACACAAACCTCCATGTTCATCTCAGCACACAACTGCATGTAGCGTTCGAGGCGAGCTGAAGAGTGCTCCGGACCCTGACCTTCGTAACCGTGTGGCAGCAACATAACCAGACCACAAGCGCGGCCCCACTTGGCTTCACCGGAAGCAATGAACTGGTCGATTACAACCTGAGCACCGTTAGCGAAGTCGCCAAACTGACCTTCCCAAACAACCATCTCGTATGGGTTGGCGGAAGCGTAACCGTAGTCAAAAGCCAGCACAGCCTCTTCAGACAGTACAGAGTCATAACACTGGAAGCCAGCCTGCTTGTCCTGCAAGTTCTTAAGCGGATGGTAGGTGCCTTCGTCCCAGCTGCCACGATTCTGATCATGGAAAGCGGCATGACGGTGGAAGAAGGTGCCACGACCGACGTCTTCACCAGAAATCCGTACGCCATAGCCAGATACCAGCAAGGAAGCGTAAGCCAGATTCTCGGCCATACCCCAGTCAACTGGCAGCTTGCCTTCGCCCATTGCAGCACGGTCTTCAACAATTTTCTTGACGCGTGAATGCAGGGTAAAGCCTTCCGGCAATGTGGTCAGACGCTCAGACAGACGCTTCAATTCCTTCATCGGCACCGTGGTATCACAGGTTTCGATGTATTTCTTGGTCAGGAACGGGGTCCAGTCAATCGTATTCGGGTGCTTGTAGCCAGCCAGAACTGGGTTGTACAGGAGTTCGCCCTTATCCAGGTGCTCGCGGTACTCAGCAATCATCTTGTCCGGACCGTCAGCTGGCAGGACGCCTTCAGCAATCAGTTTGTCGCCGTAAAGCTTGCGGGTACCCGGATGCTGTGCAATTTTCTTGTACATCAATGGCTGGGTAACCATCGGCTCATCTTGCTCATTGTGACCAAGCTTACGATAGCAGATGATGTCGATCACGACATCCTTCTTGAACTGCTGACGGAACTCGACGGCCAGTTGGGTCACCATGGCAACGGCTTCAGCATCATCCCCGTTAACGTGGAAGATCGGTGCATCGGCCATCTTGAAAATATCGGTACAGTAGTGGCCGGAACGATAGTCACGCATGTCGCTGGTGGTGAAACCAATCTGGTTGTTCACCACGATATGCACGGTACCGCCAGTGCCGTAACCACGGGTCTGGGCAAAGTTGAGCATTTCCTGATTGACGCCTTGACCAGCAACTGCTGAGTCACCGTGAACAACAATCGGCAGAACCTTGGACTTACCCTCTTCGCCACGGCGAACCTGGCGGGCATAAACCGAACCCTCAACTACCGGATTGACGATTTCGAGGTGTGAAGGGTTGAACGCCAGCGTCAGGTGGCAAGGGCCTCCCGGGGTAGACACATCAGACGAGAAGCCCATGTGGTACTTAACGTCGCCAGCTGACAGATCGCTCTTCTTCTTGCCTTCAAATTCGGCAAACAGCATCGAAGGCGCTTTGCCCAGCGTATTAACCAGCACATTCAAACGACCACGGTGAGCCATGCCGATTACGACTTCATCAACACCCAGTGCGCCACCGGCACGGATGGTTTCATCCATACAGACGATCAGTGAATCACCGCCTTCAAGGGAGAAACGCTTCTGACCAACGTAGCGGGTATGCAGATAACGCTCAAGGGTCTCAGCAGCCGTCAGGCGCTCAAGAATCCGCTTTTTACGATCAGCCGAATAGGTCGGACGTGAACGGGTGCTTTCCAAACGCTCCTGCAACCAGCGCTTTTCTTCATACTCGGTCATGTACATATACTCAACACCGACCGTACCACAGTAGGTTTGCTTGAGCGTTTCTAGGATATCGCCAAACTTGGCTGTTTCCGGCAAACCTTTAAGCGACCCAACGCTGAAGTTTTCATTCAGATCAGCATCGGTAAAGCCATAGAAAGACGGCTCCAGCTCAACCAGTTTTGGACGCGGCAAGCGCTTGAGCGGGTCAAGGTCCGCCCAGCGGGTACCAATCGAACGGTAAGCGGTAACCAGTTGACCCACAGCCGACTGTTTCTTGTTGTCGCCACCTGCTGAAGCCGCTGCAGGACGGAAACCACCATCTTTGGCTAGCTCGGCAAAAGCTGCGATGACAGGAGCATGCGCCACGTCACGAGCAACAAAGCCTGGCATCTGAGCCAGGCGATCAAAGTAGTCGCGCCATTCATCTGGAACAGCGGTTGGATTATCTAGATAGTTTTCATATAGCTCCTCAACGAACGGCGCATTGCCGCCGAAGAACATGGTGCTATCGTTTAATTGATTCATCGTAGTCATAGGCTTCCCCTATCGGGTGTTGTCTTTTTGGGTAGCTGCAATTTGCGAAGCGATCAAACTCCGCAGGTAAAAAAAGGGCGGCCTTTACAGCCGCCCTATTGATGCTTAACCGCGCTGGGCGAGAGGTACGACGTCGCGCTTCGCTGCACCGATGTACAACTGACGCGGACGACCGATCTTGTATTCCGGATCGGTAATCATTTCTTCCCACTGCGTCATCCAGCCAACAGTACGTGCCAGCGCGAAGATACAAGTGAACATTTCGGTCGGGATGCCGATTGCCTTCTGGACGATACCTGAATAGAAGTCGACGTTCGGATAGAGCTTCTTCTCAACGAAGTACGGATCTTCCAGAGCAATGCGCTCAAGTTCCATAGCCAGCTTGAACAGACGATCGTTTTCCAGACCCAGTTCAGCCAATACTTCGTTACAAACCTGACGCATCAACTTGGCGCGCGGATCGAAGTTCTTGTAGACGCGGTGACCGAAGCCCATGAGCTTGAACGAATCATTCTTGTCTTTGGCGCGAGCAATAAACTCTGGCACGCGGGAAACATCGCCAATTTCTTCCAGCATCTGCAAGCAAGCTTCGTTTGCACCACCGTGTGCAGGCCCCCACAAACAGGCAATACCAGCAGCGATACAGGCAAACGGATTGGCACCAGAAGAACCAGCCAAACGCACGGTAGAGGTGGAAGCATTTTGCTCGTGATCAGCGTGCAGCGTGAAGATGGTATCGAGCGCACGAACCAGAACCGGGTTCGGCACATACTTCTCACACGGATTACCGAACATCATGCGCATGAAGTTCGCGGTGTAATCCAAATCATTGTCCGGGAACATGAATGGCATACCGGTGTTGTATTTGTATGCCATAGCAACAATAGTTGGCATTTTGGCAACAAGGCGGTTAAAGCTGATATTGCGGTGCTCTGCGTCGGAGAAATCCATCGCATCGTGATAAAAGGCAGACAGCGCGCCAACGACACCGGTCATTACTGCCATCGGGTGTGCATCGCGACGGAAGCCAGAGAAGAATTTAGCCAGTTGCTCATGAACCATCGTGTGGTTCTTGATGGTGCCTTCAAAATCAGCCTTTTGCTTGGCGTTCGGCAATTCACCGTTTTTCAGCAAATAGGTAACTTCCAGGAAGTTGCAGTGCTCTGCAAGTTGCTCGATCGGATAACCGCGATAGAGCAGTTGGCCGACATCGCCATCAATGAACGTTACTTTTGATTTACAGCTAGCGGTTGAGAGAAAACCAGAGTCGTAAGTAAACAAACCCGTCTTGGCACCCAGCGTACGAATATCAACGCAATCGTTACCGTGCGTCGGAGTCATGATCTGGAAATCGACAGGAGCTTGCCCATCAATGGTCAAAGTTGCTTTGCGTTCGGTCGTCATCGTATCTTCCCTTTACAGGTGTTGGTTATCACTACAATGTCAAAAACAACGGTTAACATTCAGACTTTAGAACATTAACCTTACTTAACTCTTACGAAGTATCTCTACCATATGCTCGAGACGAGGATCATCAATCTCAGCCTTGCCAGTCAGCAAGTCCCACAGATCATAATCCTCCATATCCGCAAGCACCACGAACGCCTGTTGCTCATCCTCACTTAACGCATCAAACCCATTATCGAGAAAACGCGTCAGCTTAATATCAAGCTCCAACAATGCGCGGCGTACACAACGCCAGCGCAGGCGTTCGTAATCCTCTCGTTCCATCAGACAGCGCGGCTAACCATCATGTCTTTGATTTTGCCGATGGCCTTGGTCGGATTAAGACCTTTTGGACATACGTCAACACAGTTCATGATTGTGTGGCAGCGGAACAGACGGTACGGATCCTCGAGGTTATCTAGACGCTCATTGGTTGCCTGATCGCGTGTATCCGCGATAAAGCGGTAAGCGGCCAGCAAACCAGCAGGACCAACAAACTTGTCAGGATTCCACCAGAAGGACGGACAAGAGGTCGAACAGCAGGCACAGAGAATACACTCGTACAAGCCATTCAACTCTTCACGATCTTCCGGTGACTGCAGGCGCTCGCGCTCCGGCGGTGGATCATTGTTGATCAAGTAAGGCTTAATCGAATGATATTGCTTAAAGAACTGCGTCATATCAACGATCAGGTCACGAATAACCGGCAAGCCGGGCAGCGGACGCAGAACGATAGGCTGCTTGAGACTATCAATATCGGTCAGACATGCCAGACCATTTTTGCCGTTGATATTCATGGCATCAGAGCCACAAACACCTTCGCGACAGGAACGACGATAAGAAATTGCATCGTCGATGGCCTTCAACTTGGTCAGTGCATCCAGCAATTTGCGGTCAGTCGGCTCAAGTTCAACCGAAATATCCTGCATATAAGGTGCATCATCCCTGTCCGGATCGTAGCGATAAATACTGAATTGAACCATGCGTTTACTCATTATGGACTCCAATTAGTATGAGCGCGTCTTGAGCTCAACAGGCTCGACGGTCAGAGGTTGCATGTTTACCGGCTTGTAGCAGATCGAATTATCAACCGGTGAGAACAGGGTGTGCTTGTGCCACTCTTTGTCATTACGGCCATTCGGGAACTCGGCATTATCCGGAGCATCATCACGAACGTGGGCGCCGCGTGACTCTTTGCGGGCTTCAGCAGAAATCATCGTAGCCTTGGCGACTTCGATCAGATTCTCCATTTCCAGCGCTTCAGTCCGAGCTGTATTCCAAGCCATGGATTTGTCTTTGATTTCCAGATTACGCGCTGCTTTTTCAACTTCCAGAATCTTCTCGACGCCTTGTTTCAGCATATCGCCAAAACGGAACACGCCAGCATGATCCTGCATGGTGCGCTGCATTTCCAGACGGGTTTCGTGCACATTCGCACCACCCTTACGATTATCCAGCGCGCTAATGCGAGCCAGGGTCCGATCGGAAACATCTTTAGGCAAATCACGGTGCGCACGACCTGCTTTGAGGTCTTCAACCGCAGAATCACCGGCCGACTTACCGAAGACAAGCAGATCAAGCAGAGAATTAGTACCGAGACGATTAGCACCGTGTACCGAAGCACAAGCACACTCACCACCCGCATAGAAGCCAGGCACCACAGACGACATGTCGTCACCCTTAGGCATAACAACACGGCCCGAGAAATGCGTGGGGATACCGCCCATCTGATAGTGACAGGTTGGCACAACTGGCAAAGGCTCTTTCAGGCAATCGACACCCGCAAACTGTAGACCAATCTCATGAATACCCGGGAGGCGCTTCATGATCGTAGCCGGATCAAGGTGGGTGATATCGAGCAGGACGTAGTCCTTATTAACACCACAGCCGCGACCTTCTTTAATCTCGGTTGCCATCGCACGGGAAACCACGTCACGCGAAGCCAGATCTTTGGCGTTCGGCGCATAACGTTCCATGAAACGCTCTTTGCTGCTGTTACGCAGAATACCGCCTTCGCCGCGCACACCTTCAGTAATCAACACACCCGCACCAGCCACACCGGTTGGGTGGAACTGCCAGAACTCCATGTCTTCCAGCGGAATGCCGGCACGCGCAGCCATACCCAAACCATCACCAGTATTGATAAAGGCGTTGGTTGAAGAGTAGAAAATACGACCAGCACCGCCGGTAGCAAAAATAGTTGCACGAGCGTGGAAAATAACGATCTGACCGGTTTCCATTTCCATGGCAGTAACGCCAAGGACATGACCTTCTTCGTCACGAATCAGATCAAGCGCCATCCACTCAACGAAAAACTGGGTATTCGCCTTAACGTTACGCTGATACATGGCGTGCAGCATGGCGTGACCAGTACGGTCAGCCGCAGCACAAGAACGACGCACCGGCTTTTCGCCGAAATTGGACATATGACCACCGAACGGGCGCTGATAAATCTTGCCATCATCAGTGCGGTCAAACGGCATACCGTAATGCTCAAGCTCAACAACCACTTCGTTGGCTTTTTTACACATGAACTCAATCGCGTCTTGGTCGCCGAGCCAGTCGGAACCCTTGACGGTATCGTACATGTGCCATGTCCAATGATCCTCTTCGGAGTTACCCAGCGAGGCGGCCACACCACCCTGCGCCGCAACAGTGTGCGAACGCGTCGGAAATACTTTGGACAAAACAGCCGTCTTCAAACCGGCTTCTGATAGTTGAATCGCGGAACGCAGACCAGCACCACCAGCACCGACGATCACCGCATCAAATTTGAGAACAGGAATACTCACGCTTACAGCCTCCAGAGAATCGCAGCAGCCCATGCGGTGTAACCCACCAGCACGGTAACAGTCAGCACATGCAAGCTCAGGCGCAGGCCCGTCGGCTTGACATAGTCCATCCAGATATCACGCACACCAATCCAGGCGTGATAAAAAAGACTGACGAAGAAAAGGAAGGTCAAAAACTTGATGAAGCCATTGGCAAAGACACCCTGCCACGCTTCAAAACTGTTCGGACGAATAATCAGCAGAACAGCCGCCATCAATACGGAATAAACCGCCATGATGACCGCAGTTGCGCGCTGAGCAATCCAGTCCATCAGCCCATAATGAGCACCAACTACTGTACGTTTAATCATAGCAACACCACCCAGAAAATCAGCGTCAGCGGGATACTCACGGCAAACACGATACCAGCGGACTTACGCGCAGCTTCTTTTTCGATACCAATATGGAGATCAAGCAACAAAAACCGAATACCGGCACAGAAATGATGAATAAAGGCCCAGATCAAACCTGCCATAAGCGCCTTAGCCAGCAGGTTCGAAGAAACCGCCTTAAATGTCGCGAAGGTTTCCGGTGACGTCACACTGGCCGAGAACAACCAAAGCAATAACGGCAAACAAAGAAACAAACCCACACCACTTACTCGATGAAGAATTGAAACTTTGCCCGGTAACGGCAAATTGATTGTAGTTAAGTCCAAATTCTTTGGACGCTTCTTGATAGCTATTTCTGCCATAAACCTCACCCTCGCGCAAAATTGCGGTTATCCGCTTATACGTAGTTTGAAAAGAGCCATAATTATACAATCAATACCAGCTGGAAGTCGCGTAAAACAACGCTCCTCAACCATTTGTACTACTCATCCGAGATCATTTCGATAGTAATGACGTCGCGTGCAATACAAACCCCGCCGCCACTCAACCGGCTTATTACCATAGCTGTACGCCGTACGCTCAACCAACAGCAACGGATCCCCAACATGGACACCAAGCAACTCAGCACTACGAGCATCGGCCGCCACCGCCCTGAGATGCTCTTCAGCATTAATCATGCGTACACCATAATCAGTCTCAAAAAGACTGTACAAAGAACGATCCACGCTACGCAAATTTTCCAGTGACAGACCCACAAACAACTCAGCTACCAAATAAATCTGGTCATACACAACCGGCTCGCCATTAAATTGCAATAACCGCTCGACACAGAGCACCTTGGCCCCAACCTCCAAGCCAAGCGCCTTCGCCACCGCCGGAGTCGCAGCCTGTTGCTCAAAAGAAAAAGGCGCGCTATCGGCATGCGCCACACCACCATCGTCTGGCACCAAACGCAAAAACCGATAAAAAGAACGGGGATCATCGTGGGTGGCAACAAACGTACCCTTGCCCTGGCGCCTAACCAGAAGATTTTCAGACGCCATCTCATCAACAGCCTTCCGCACAGTTCCCTGGCTGACATTAAACCGGGCCGCCAGCTCGCTTTCACTGGGGATGGCATCCCCTGGCTTCCACTCCCCCTCCTCCAAACTACGGATTAAAAAATCCTTAATTTGACGGTAGAGCGGACTGAACGTCGGGGATACAGAACGAAGCGAAGGACGAGATGCGTCACGAGTCATAGGTGCAGATTTCAGCACACCTCAGCGATCACGTCCACGAAAAGTTATCTTATATAAGACATATGATGAATTGACAGCAAGGCGCCGAACTTCTAACATCATCAATCTTTGGATTCGGCAGTTGCCTGAATACAATTCAGCGCACCAAACGAACCAAACAAACCGATTTCAACCACGCTGTTTCATACAGGAGCGATACATGTCTAAAGCACCCATGCGCGTTGCCATTACCGGCGCTGCCGGCCAGATTGGTTATAGCCTGCTGTTCCGCATTGCGTCCGGCGAAATGCTGGGCAAAGACCAGCCAGTTATTCTTCAACTGCTCGACTTGCCGCAAGCTCAACAAGCCGTAAAAGGCGTCATGATGGAACTCGACGACTGCGCATTCCCGCTGCTCGCCGGCATGGTTGCCACTGACGACCCGAATGTTGCATTCAAGGATGCAGACGTATGCTTGCTGGTTGGCGCTCGTCCGCGCACCAAAGGTATGGAGCGTGCTGACCTGCTGACCGCCAACGGCGCCATCTTCACCGTTCAAGGCAAAGCAATTGCCGAAAACGCCAAGGAAGACGTCAAGGTTCTGGTTGTTGGCAATCCTTGCAACACCAATGCCTACATCGCTGCTGCTGCCGCCAAGAAAGTTGGCCACACCAACCCGAACAACTACCACGGCATGCTGCGTCTTGACCACAACCGTGCATTGTCACAACTCGCTGAAAAAGCTGGCCGTCCTGTTTCTTCCTTCAAGAAGCTGGTCGTTTGGGGCAACCACTCCCCGACCATGTACGCTGACTACCGCAACTGTGAGTCCAACGGCGACAACGTCAAGGCACTGATCAACGATCACGCCTGGAACAATGACGTCTTCCTGCCAACCGTTGGCAAGCGCGGCGCAGCCATCATCGAAGCTCGCGGCCTGTCTTCAGCAGCTTCTGCTGCCAATGCAGCCATCGACCACGTTCGCGACTGGGCCCTTGGTTCCAACGAGTGGGTCACCATGGGCGTTCCATCTGACGGCTCCTACGGCATTCCTGCTGGCATCGTTTATGGCTTCCCATGCGAATGCAAGGGCGGTTCATTCAAGATCATCCAGGGCCTGGAAATCGACGAGTACAGCCGTGAGAAGATGAACTTCACGCTCAAAGAACTGACTGACGAAGCTGAAGCCGTTAAGGGCATGCTGTAATCCAGTAACAAAATTGCTTTAACAAAAAGGCCGCGAATTTCGCGGCCTTTTTTTCTGCATATACCACCCAACAAGACGTTACACTCAGCGCAAAGGTTTTCGAGGGCATAAG
>CAYRBE010000042.1:2786-15030 GCA_964422345.1 uncultured Dechloromonas sp. | reverse complement strand
ACAAGTCGGCGAAGACTACGCCTACATGGGTCTCGACACCTGTGCCGGATGCGGCCTATGCTCAACCGCCTGCCCGGTCGGCATCGACACCGGCGACCTGACCCGCCGCCTGCGTGGTCGCAAGATGGGTGACACCACCCGTGCCATCAACGCCTGGACTGGCAACAACTTCGGTACGCTGGCCAAAACCTCCCGCCTCGGCCTGAGTGTTGGTCATGCAGTTTCCAGCGTACTCGGTGACAATTTCATGGGCCGCATCTCCGGCGGCGCATGGAAGAAGAACATGCCCCACGCCGGCAAATCACCAGCCAATCTCCCTACACTTACCGGTAAAGGCGATCCGGTTGTCTACTTCCCGACCTGCGGTGGCCGTATCTTCGGGCCATCGAGTGCCAGTGAAGCCCAACTCAGCGAAGTCATCATCGAACTCCTTCGCCGCGCCGGTTACGACCCAATTCTGCCGGAAGGTTTCGACGCCCTATGCTGCGGCCAAATGCTGGCCAGCAAGGGCATGGCGGAAGAAGCCGAAGCCATGTCGCACACTCTGGAAGCTGCGCTATTGAAAGCCTCGAACAACGGCAAATATCCGGTAATCATGGATGCCAGCAGTTGCTCGATCCGCATGCAAAAGCACGTTCTGGATCGCATTCAGCTCTACGACTTCCACGAATTCGCCCACGACGCCCTGCTGCCCCGCCTGATGCTGACCAAAGAAGCAGGCCCGATTGCGCTGCACGTCAATTGCAGCGTGCGCAAAAACGGCTCCGATGCCAAGTTGAAGAAACTGCTTGCCGCCTGCGCCGAGGAAATCATTGAACCGGCCGGTGTGACCTGTTGCGGCTTTGCTGGTGATCGCGGCTTTATCGTTCCGGAACTGAATCAACATGCGCTACGCAAAATTCACAGCGAATTACCGAGCAATTGCGCCTGCGGCGTCTCGACCAACCGTACCTGTGAAATCGGCCTCACCGCAGAAACCGGCATGACCTATCAATCCATCGCCTACCTACTGGAAAAATGCAGCCGACCAATCGAGACCTGCTGAAATCGAGCGCCTTAGCAGGCTTGCTCCTGATTGGCTGCATCAGCCTGACAGGATGCGGCCTCTGGCCACGCTGGCACTGGGAAAAGCCCGGTGCCAGCAGCGAAGAACTGGACTGGGATCAAACCCAGTGCAAGGCAAAAACCTACGCCGGCAACATGGGCGAAGTCACCAACGAAACGGTACGCAGAATGCACGCCTGCATGGAAGGCAAAGGCTGGAAGAAGCGGAATAATTGATGCCTGAAAAACCGACATCAAGCAGCCCTATCCGCTGCAATCACTGCGTGCATTATTTCATCACGCACGACATCAATTTCCGCTACGGCTGCCACGCGCTCGGCTTCAAGAGCCAGAAGCTGCCCATGCGGGTAGTCGAAGAAGCCTCCGGCCAGCCCTGCCAATACTTCGAAAAAAACCTTAAGTCCGCCCTTTAAGCCAGGCATCCAGATCAGAGCGCTGAATAAAAGTTTCCAGCCGGTTGATATTTCCGGGCAGCTGCTTGCCTTCCCACTGCTCGGTCGCCCAGCGTTTTACATTGGCATGTAACTCACCATGTTCAATCGCCCGCGCCAGCATCATCTCGGCATCGTGCTCCGAGACCAAGCCGGTTGCCATCAATTGAGCCGCTTCAAAAAGCGCAAGAGTCACCTTGTTTGAGCAATCTTTCATCATGGTCTCCATGGGTAAGGATCAACCCGTACAGGCTATCTGTTTGGTGAAATTAGATCAACCGGTCAAGCAGACAATACCGGCAATCGACATTTCTCGCAGTCATCCCAAGGCAGGCAGTCACATACACGCGGACGCTCAAGGTATTGACTACCCACTATCACCTTCCCCGTAGACTCCTGCCGCCTAACCGGTGCGCTCTTTGACACCATTTCGTCACCACCCGTAGCCTCATGGCAAGTCGGCGACCAGCGTGCAAACGGTGTCATATCAGCTTGGCTCTCAAGGTACCAAATCTTCCGGGCAGCATCCCACCTGGCACCAAGCTTCTTGACCTCATCCTTCTCGGCAAAGGGGACTTTTAGATTTACTCGCATCGCACTTTATCTTCAAAATAAGGCAACAAGGCCTTTGCCGCGTCTATTCGGTGCCCAACACTAGCAGAGGGATCATTCATCACTGCCAACAGAAAACTTTTTGGGTCCGCGTAATTGCCACCAAGATCTAATCGCGGGTTGTTCGAGCCAGCCGCAGACTCGCTGTCATTAGCTGCCACACATTCCAAAACATCTGCAGCGTTTGCGCTTGGCAAATGAAGGATACCGAGCGCCCGTCCAAAATCATCCGCAGCTATGCATTTCAGCCCGGATAGCATGTCTGCCTGCCGATCCATATTCGGCGCCATTTCCAACCCAGATTCATCAAGGAACATTGCCCCCATCGTCGGGTCAATGAAGGCTGACCATTTTCCGCTCAAATCAGAAATTGCCGGCACAAAGCTCACTGCAGGCTTGTCAATAGAAGGATAAAACCGAAGATGCTGCACCGGAATATCAGCAAAATATCGCCGCTTTAGTGACTCAAAAAAAACCTGAGCTTGTGCAACAGAAATACCATCGGCCAACGATAACCAAAGTTGGTATCCAGACCGCCCGGAAACCGACAAACCCGGCGCAGGGAACTCCAGATCATCCTGTATTCCCTGATGGCACATTGCCACTTTAGGCCAATCCGAGGCTCGCTGAAAACCTAAAACCAATCCGCGAACCTGACCACCGGAACTAATCAGCCCAAACTCCTTACTCGCCTCATCGGTCAAATCATGCAGACCATTGGGGGAATACAGCCGATAAAACTCTGCTAATAGTTTTTTCATTCATCACCAGAAATAAATGTGCGATCAAATTTTCTGGAGGAGGTTCTAAAAGCGCGCTTTACTGCGCCCTTCCCTAATCAGAAGACCTTGGGATTCAGCAAATTTTGGCCAAATATTCTCGCGTTTTGGCTTCGTCTAAAAAGTAATGACAAAGCTCAGTATCGCCATGTAACAACACCGGCACCAATTCATCATATTTGGCTTCCAATACCGGGTCAGCGTCGACATCGAGAACATTAATAACCAAGCCGAACTCTGCAACCAACGGCACCAAAGCCTCTGCCATATCATGGCAGAGGTGGCAATAACCACGGCTCATCAAAGTCAGCTCAATTGCCATTCAAATTCTTAATTGTAATAAATGTTTGCATATCACCCCGACGAACCAGCAAAGTAACACTACTACCTCGCTCAAATTGCGCCAATAGTCGATTCAACTGATCAACCGTTTTAACTTCCGTTGTCGCACCTTTGCTGATTACCGCAATAATAATATCGCCAGGACGCAGATCGGCGCGAGCGCCTGAGCCGCGAACATCCTCAATGACCAGTCCAGAGCTCATCTTCAAATTTTGCTTTTGCTCGGCAGTCAGTTCACTCACCACCAAGCCCAAGCGGTTTGCCGCTTGCTCAGTGGGTTTCGACTGACGAGATGAATTGTTAGCAGCCTGTCGCTCATCAGGTATTTCACCGATCACAACAGAAATATCGCGCACCGATCCCTTCCTCCAGACCTGAATAAGCACGCGAGTTCCGGGCCGGGTTATGCCAACCAAACGGGGTAATTCAGCTGAATTAACAATCGGCTTAGCATCATATTTCAGGATGACATCGCCAGGCTCTACCCCTGCTTTTTCAGCCGGCCCACCTCGTTCGACTGAATTAACAACAGCCCCACCCGGCTTGGCCAAGCCAAGGGAATCAGCCAACTCTTTACTGACCTCCTGAATCACCACACCTAAACGTCCACGGCTGACCTTTCCGGTGCTTCTAAGCTGATTTTGAATCTCCATTGCCACATCAATCGGAATGGCAAATGAAACACCCATATAGCCACCACTACGGCTATAAATCTGCGAATTAATGCCTACCACCTCACCACGCATATTGAACAACGGCCCCCCGGAGTTACCTGGGTTGATTGCCACATCAGTCTGAATAAACGGCACATAGTTCTCTTGCGGCAAGGAACGCCCCTTGGCAGAGACAATACCGGCTGTCACTGAGTTATCGAAACCAAAAGGTGAGCCGATCGCAACCACCCATTCCCCCACCTTAAGCTGCGAAACATCGGCCAACTTGACTGCAGGCAATCCGCTTGCCTCAATTTTAAGCAAAGCAACGTCTGTACGCTTATCAGCACCAATTGTTTTGGCTTTGAATTCGCGCTTGTCAGTCAGGCGAACCGTAACCTCATCAGCCCCTTCGACGACATGCGCATTCGTCATAATGTAGCCATCGCTACTGATCAAAAACCCTGAACCGAGCGATTTATTTTCAAAATCTTTCGGTGTGCCATTTCCGGGTTGCCGCGGAGGCATAAAGCGCTTAAATAATTCGAACGCGGGATCGTTCTCATCGAAAGGAAAAGGCATCGCCTTGCCCTGAGCACGACTCATCTGAGTTGTGCTGATATTCACTACAGAAGGTCCTTGCTTTTCAGCCAACTCGGTAAAGTCAGGTAATCCACGACCCTGCGCATTGGCCACAACACTAAGCAGTGAAAAACAAAGGCAAATAAGAAAATGCTTCATTCGCACAATACCTCCTACAAAAATCACGAACGAGATACGATATACGGGCGCTGACTGAATTTTCCAGTACGACTCGTCGAATAAAACCGAACATATACAAGTGCGCCCATCAAGCCCAAAATAGCACCAGCAATGGCGCCTGGATCATCATAAATTGCCCCACCCACAACAGCCCCGGCAATCAATGCAATCAACGGAACCCCATACGCAAGATTTGCCGTCTGTCGAACACTACCGGGAGCAATCGCAACCGTCACCCGATCACCAATAAGTGCACCGACTTTGTTATCTACCCGATAATTTTTTGGGCCTTTGCAATACATTTGAGTCAGCAGCACTCCGCCGCAGCCGCCCTCTTCATGGCATCGACCACAACCACCCGACTCAACTTCGACGTCAGCGATCTCGCCGTCAAGATGGAGCACAACAGCCCGAACCGTACTTCCTGATTCCGCCATGCTTACCACCGACGATCCGGTGCAATATCAAGCAACGGCCTCAGTTTATTGGCAACCGCTTCACGGGCACGAAAAATTCTTGAACGTACTGTCCCGATTGGGCAATCCATCATGCTGGCAATTTCCTCATAGGAATGCCCCTCAATTTCACGCAGGACAATTGCCGAGCGCAACTCTTCAGGCAAAGCATCGATTGCAGCATTGACGGTCTGGCCGATTTGTTTCGATAACAACAAACTTTCGGGCGTGTTGATATCACGTAACTGGCTCGCATCCTCGAATGACTCAGCCTCTTCCGCATCATATTCGGTCGACGTTGGGGCGCGCCGCCCCTGAGAAACCAGATAATTTTTTGCCGTATTGATACCAATACGATAAAGCCAGGTATAAAAAGCACTATCACCACGGAATTGAGGCAACGCTCTGTAGGCTTTAATAAAGGCCTCCTGAGTCACATCCTCAACTTCGGATGGATCACGAATAAAGCGCGACAGCAGACGTCCCAACTTACGTTGATATTTACTAACCAACAGGTCGAAAGCGTGCTGATCTCCGCCTTGCGCCCGCTCAACCAGCAACTGATCGATTTCGCGCTCACTCATGGCACTCATTTCCCCTGAGATAATTTATTGATGTCTTTATATGCCAGAGTATAACGCAGGCCTTTTTACACTGCAGATAGGTATTTATCCTTAATTGTGACACTCTGTAACTCGAGGAAGCTCTGGCACCATGCTATATTCCGCGCAAAACATCTGAAGCAGAGAATAACGTGCAGAATTACGACGTCCTGATCATAGGTAGCGGACTAGCTGGCCAATCCGCCGCATTGCGTTTAGCTGAACATTGTCGAGTTGTACTGGTCAGCAAGCGCAGCCTCGAAGACTCAGCCTCTGGTTGGGCTCAGGGTGGCATTGCGGCTGTTCTTGACAGCAGTGACTCGATCGAATCACACGTTCAGGACACACTCGTTGCCGGTGCCTGGTTAAATGATGAAACGGCGACCCGATTTGTCGTTGAAAACGCCCAACAAGCAATTCAATGGCTAATCAACCAAGGCGTCCCATTTACCAAAGATGATAGTGGCTATCACCTGACACGAGAAGGTGGTCACAGCGCCCGACGGGTGATTCACGTTGCTGATGCAACCGGCTTATCGGTTCAGGAAACGCTGACCAAAAAAGTTCGGGCCAATCCAAACATTACGGTACTTGAGAGCCACATTGCAATTGACCTCATCACAGGGGAAAAACTAGGCACGGGAGAGAACCGTTGTTTTGGTGCTTACATCCTGAATAGCAGTAACGGTGAAGTAATCACCATCGGGGCCTCAAATACCCTTTTAGCCACAGGGGGTGCTGGTAAGGTTTATCTTTACACGACAAACCCTGACACCTCAACCGGGGATGGTATTGCTATGGCCTACCGAGCCGGCTGCAGGGTTTCGAACATGGAATTCATCCAGTTCCACCCCACCTGTCTCTATCACCCACAAGCCAAATCATTTTTAATTTCGGAAGCGGTTCGTGGTGAAGGCGGTTTGCTACGCCTGCCGGATGGCACACGTTTCATGCTCGAACACGATGAAAGAGCCGAACTTGCGCCACGCGATGTGGTTGCCCGTGCCATCGATTTTGAAATGAAAAAACGTGGGCTGGACTGTGTATTTTTGGACATTTCTCACAAAGATGAGGATTTTATCCGGACACACTTCCCCAATATTCACGCCCGCTGCCTTGAACTCGGTATTGATATATCGACTGATCCGATACCTGTCGTACCTGCGGCACACTATACCTGTGGCGGAATTGTCAGCGATCTAAACGGAAGAACCGATGTACCGGGTTTGTACGTTGCCGGAGAAGCATCATGCACCGGTCTACATGGGGCAAATCGCCTTGCCTCGAACTCATTGCTCGAGTGTTTGGTATTTTCTGAAGCGGCTGTAAATGACATTTTGAACGGTGAGCCCCCCCCCACACCCAAACTACCGCAATGGGATGAAAGTCGTGTCACTGACGCAGATGAAGAAGTGGTTATCTCCCATAACTGGGATGAATTACGGCGCTTTATGTGGGATTACGTCGGTATCGTCCGGACAACCAAACGCCTGAAGCGAGCAAAACACCGAATTGGTTTGTTAATGCGTGAAATTGAAGAGTTTTATGCCAATTTCAGGGTCAGCCACGATCTTATTGAATTACGCAATCTCGTGGTCACTGCCGACCTCATTGTGCGTTGCGCTATGTTGCGTAAAGAAA
Source organism: uncultured Dechloromonas sp. (assembly GCA_964422345.1). Classification (GTDB taxonomy): domain Bacteria; phylum Pseudomonadota; class Gammaproteobacteria; order Burkholderiales; family Rhodocyclaceae; genus Azonexus. The sequence continues at coordinate 7,688 of CAYRBE010000042.1, read as the reverse complement.
GTCGCGGTTTACATTATTCCCGCGACTACCCGGAAATGAAAAACAAGCCAAAAAACACCGTGATCAAACGACGTCGCGCCCAGCCACGTTAGAAAAATCGGCTCGCCAACGTAAAAACACCCGAAGGCGACGGAAATCTTGCTGATTTAGCGTGTCCACCGTAGCAATCAAAGTAAAAACCTTGCCGTTTTCGGCGCTAAGCCGAAAAACCGTCAGCCAAGGATGAACCGTTGCATTCGGTTGAATAAATGCAAGAGAAAACGCTTGTTGGGCACCACTACGAATAGAGATACCACCCTCACGCTCAAGACGAATTTCAGAAACTTCTGGTTTTATTTTTTGCCAAGCTATCAAAGCAAAACAGCCAACCAATAGGCAAAGTACCCATTTCAAAGGCCAATAGGCCAAGAAATAAAAACCGACACCCAGTACAGACAAAACGATCACAATCAATACTGTGACCAAGATGCGCGAACGGCGCAGTCCGATATGAATCGGAAACTGCACCGTTCTATCTAACCACTAATTTCAGAAACGTTTGAATACCAACGAACCGTTAGTACCACCGAATCCAAAATTATTTTTCAACGCGTATTCAATCTTCATTTCCCGTGCCTTATTCGCACAATAATCGAGATCACACTCAGGATCCTGATTGAAGATATTGATCGTCGGCGGTGAAACTTGATGATGCAAAGCAAGCACAGTGAAGAGCGACTCAATACCGCCTGCACCGCCCAACAAATGCCCCGTCATTGACTTGGTTGAGTTAACCACCAGCTTGTAGGCAGCATCACCGAAAGCGAGCTTAATGGCGTCAGTTTCATTCTTATCGCCCAGCGGTGTGGACGTGCCATGCGCATTAACATACTGCACATCAGATGGACTGATTCCAGCATTTTTAAGCGCATTTGCCATGCTGCGCCTCGGGCCATCTGAGTTCGGAGAAGTGATATGGTAAGCATCAGCACTCATGCCATATCCAACCAACTCAGCATAAATCTTGGCACCACGGGCCATAGCATGTTCATACTCTTCCAGCACCAAAACACCGGCGCCTTCACCAAGCACAAAACCATCACGATCTTTGTCCCACGGCCGGCTGGCCGTCGTCGGATCATCATTGCGAGTAGACAATGCACGGGCAGCAACAAAACCACCCATACCTAGCGGTGACACGGTCGATTCGGCACCACCGGCAATCATTACATCGGCATCGCCGTATTCAATAATGCGCGAGGCTTCGCCAATCGAATGAGTACCTGTAGTACAAGCAGATACATGGGCAATATTTGGCCCCTTGAATCCATACTTGATCGACAAGTTGCCGGAAATCATATTGATGATCGAACCCGGAACGAAGAATGGCGAAACTTTGCGGATACCACTAGCGAGATATTCCTCTTTGGTTTCTTCAATCAGCGGCAAACCACCAATCCCGGAACCAATAGCTACGCCAACTCGCTCGAGATCGACCGCATTTTCCTTATCCAAACCGGCATCACACACGGCTTGAATGCCAGCTGCCATACCAAAATGGATAAAGGTATCCATCCTGCGGGCATCTTTGGCTGAAATGTATTCTGTAATATCGAAATTCTTAACCTCACCGGCAATTTGAGCCGAAAAGGTAGATGCATCAAATTTCGTGACCGGGCCAATACCGGAGCGCCCAGCTAAAACATTTTGCCAGGCTTCTTCAACGGAATTCCCAACCGGACTGACAATGCCAAGACCGGTAACTACGACTCTGCGACGTGCCAAGGTGCACTCCAAAATCAAATGCGGCAAGGCCGACCTTGAAGGCCGGCCTTGCCTAAATCAACGAGAATTAATTACTTCTTGTTGGCAAGGATGTGATCAACAGCCTGTTGAACGGTCGTGATTTTCTCTGCTTCTTCGTCAGGGATCTCGCACTCGAACTCTTCTTCAAGTGCCATAACCAATTCGACGGTATCCAGAGAATCTGCGCCCAAATCATCCACGAAAGAGGACTCATTCTTGATGTCCGCTTCGTTTACGCCCAATTGTTCGGCAACGATCTTCTTAACGCGCTCTACGATGTTATCCATTAGAAAAACTCCTTCCCTCTAGGGGGTGCGAAAAAAAACATTATATAAGTTTACCAAAAGCCGAGGCTAGAGGAAATCAATCCATGAACATACCGCCATTCACATGCACTGTTGTGCCGGTGACATAAGCAGCTGCCGGGGATACCAAAAAGCTGACAGCACCGGCAATATCTTCCGGCGTACCAGCACGACCAAGCGGAATAGTAGCGAGCATCGCTTCCTTCTGCTTATCATCCAGTGCATGCGTCATATCGGTTGCAATAAAGCCGGGTGCAACACAATTGACCGTAATATTTCGACTACCTAGCTCGCGAGCAAATGAGCGACTCATGCCGGCAACGCCAGCCTTTGCAGCGCAATAATTGGCTTGACCCGCATTACCTGAATAGCCAACAACCGATGTAATGTTTACGATGCGACCAAAACGGGCTTTCATCATGCCGCGCATTACGCCACGAGAAAGACGGAAGACGGCTTTGAGATTGGTATCAATCACAGCGTCCCACTCGTCATCGCCCATCCGCATGGTCAGGTTATCACGCGTAATACCTGCGTTGTTAACCAAGATGGTAATTGCACCGTACTCTTTAGCCAAAGCAGCAAGCGTAGCGTCGGTCTGGGCAACATCACAAACGTTTAGCGCGACGCCCCTCCCTTTAACACCGGCCTCAGCAAGATAATCTGAAATTTGCTGAGCACCAACCTCACTGGTTGCAGTACCAATCACCGTAGCACCTTGCTGACCGAGCGAAAGCGCAATAGCTCGGCCAATGCCGCGGGTCGCACCGGTCACCAAAGCAATTTTTTCATTCAACATGTTCTACTCCAAGCCCAGATTCGCTTCGATTCCTGCCGCATCAGCCAACGCAACACCAACCACACCGTCAGCACAACGCTTAGTCAAGCCAGCCAGCACTTTACCCGGGCCACACTCTGCAACCGTAGTCACACCCATGGCAGCCATCGCTTGTATCGTTTCCACCCAGCGCACGGGATTATATGCCTGACGAATCAAAGCATCCTTAATACGTTCAGAGTCAGATTCAATCGCTACATCAACGTTATTAATCACCGGAATTGCTGGTGCGCTAAAGGTCAGTTCGGCCAAACGCGCTGCAAGCTTATCTGCTGCCGGACGGATCAAAGAAGAATGGAATGGGGCAGATACAGGTAAAGCCTTGGCCATTTTCGCACCACGTGCCTTACATGCTTCCATTGCGCGCTCAACAGCAGCCTTATGCCCGGCAATCACGGTCTGTCCATTCGCATTAAAGTTTACCGGCTCGACGACATCTCCTTGCCCAGCCTCGGCGCATGCAGCCAAGATGCCAGTATTATCGAGCCCGAGAATGGCAGCCATTGCACCCGTACCCACCGGAACAGCCTCCTGCATTGCGGCAGCGCGCAAGCGAACCAGAGGCACGGCATCGGCAAAGCTAATCACCCCTGCAGCTACCAGCGCAGAATACTCACCGAGACTATGGCCTGCTAATACAGCGGGTTTGCGTCCGCCTTTATCCAGCCACAAACGCCAAGCGGCAATCGCGGCTGTCAACATTACGGGCTGAGTATTTACTGTCTGAGTCAGAACCTCAACCGGGCCTTCTGCCACCATGACCCACAAGTCATCACCTAGGGCATCGGAGGCTTCGTTAAAAGTAGCACGTACGACAGGCGCATCACCATAAGCTGCCATCATACCAACGCTCTGCGAGCCTTGGCCGGGAAATACGAAAGCAAAAGACATTGCTTAGTCTCCTGTATTAAAACTCAAGCAGGGCTGCGCCCCAGGTAAAACCGCCACCAACACCTTCGAGTAAAACTTTTTGTCCGCGCTGAATGCGGCCATCACGAACAGCTTCATCCAAAGCAAGCGGAACGGATGCAGCAGAGGTATTTCCGTGGCGATCTACGGTAACAATAACTTTATCCTTGGCAATACCAAGGCGCTTTCCAGTGGCTTCAATGATTCTGATATTAGCCTGATGCGGAATCAACCAATCGACTTCCGCAGTAGTGATGCCGGCAATCTGGCAAACCTCTTCGGCAACTTCAGCCAGCACCCGAACAGCAAACTTAAAAACAGCCTGACCATCCATGCGCAAAAATGGATCGCCAGTAACCTGCCCGGAACATACCTGGCCGGGAACATTCAAAATACCACTCATGCTGCCATCGGCATGCAATGCAGTAGAGAGTACCCCAGGGGTTTCTGATGCCTCGAGAACGACCGCTCCCGCACCATCACCAAACAAAACACAGGTACCACGGTCAGACCAGTCGAGAATCCGGGAGAACACCTCTGCACCAATGACCAAGGCTTTTTTATGGCTACCTGATCGAATAAATTTATCTGCGATACCTAATGCATAGGCAAAACCACTGCAGACCGCCTGAACATCGAATGTGGCCGCGCCCTTATTCCCCAATTGCCCCTGAATCAGACATGCCGTACTGGGAAAAATAAAATCTGGCGTAGAGGTCGCAACAATAATCAGATCAAGCTCAACCGCTTCAACACCAGCCATTTCAAGCGCCCGCTGAGCAGCTACAAGCCCTAGTTGACTCGATGTAGTTCCCGGTTCGGCAAGATATCGACTACGGATACCCGTACGGGTAACAATCCACTCGTCATTAGTATCAATGCCACGTGCTGCCAGATCATCATTAGTAACAGGCTGACCCGGCAAACAACTGCCAGTACCGATCAAACGAGCGTACATTCAGACTTTCTCCATAGACGCAGCAGATTGTGCCGCAACCATTTCGGCAATACTTCCAGCAATTCGATCCAACACCCCGTTTTCAGCTGCATCATAAGCGCGCGAAA
>CAYRBE010000042.1:0-2686 GCA_964422345.1 uncultured Dechloromonas sp. | reverse complement strand
TCTTCAGCACCAATATTAAGGAGAGCAACCGTTGGGCGCTCTTTCTGCTCCAAGGCAGAGACCAGCATGGCACCCATAATGGCGAATTGCAGCAGATGTTCTGGACTGCAATCAACGTTAGCACCCAGATCAAGCATATGAGTATGACCACTGGACGTGGGCAAGGGCGCACAAATAGCTGGCCGGTCAATTCCCGGCAGCATTTTCAAAACAAAACGGGAAATAGCCATCAAGGCACCCGTATTGCCAGCTGAAACACAGGCATCAGCATCGCCTGACTTCACCTGATTAATCGCGACCCGCATCGACGAGTCTTTTTTGTTGCGCAGGGCAAGCGCAGGCGACTCGTCCATACCGACCACTTCGGTCGCATGGACGATGCGCAAACGCTCATCATCGACATGGCGGCCAAGCAAAGGACGCAGAACATCCTCCTGACCAACCAGTATCAGATGCGCTGCTGGGCGATCGATCAGGAATTGGATAGCCGCCGGAACCGTCACTGACGGCCCGTGGTCACCCCCCATGCAATCAATGGCGATGCGGGTTTTCATGGCAAAAGAAAAGGCAGGCGTTCCAATAGGAACCACCTGCCCTTCGAATGAACGATTACTCGCCCTTAGCCTTCAACACTTTTTTTCCACGGTAAAAACCGTTCGGGGAAATGTGATGGCGCAGATGTGCCTCACCAGTGGTGGACTCAACAGCCAGCGGCGGGCTGACCAGGAAGTCGTGTGCGCGATGCATGCCACGCTTGGAAGGGGATTTTTTGTTCTGTTGTACGGCCATGTTAATACTCCAATAAAATCAGTTCGGTTTGCCTTTAAGCCCAGCCAGTGCCGCAAACGGATGAATCCGCTCACCAGCATCAGCTGCGCCAGGCAGACCACATTTTTCATGCCGCGGCGCGACTGGCAGTGACAGAAGAATTTCATCCTCCACCAACTCAGCCAGATAAAGTTCGCCTGCCACCGGCAAGAAATCTCGGGTGTCGTCCTCTAGCTCGTCTTGCGACATATCGGCACCCTCAGGAATAATTTCCAGAAGATTATCGACATCGAGATTAAAAGGAATTGCCTTGAGGCAACGTTGACAAGCTAACGGAATCACTCCGCCAACAGTCAAGTGCAACATCGACTCACCGCGCTCACCCTTGAAACCTTGAAGCTGGTAGGTAACCTCACCGCTAACTTCAGCCAGCAAATCATGCAGGCGTTCCAAGTCGGAAACCGCCAGCGTTCCTTCCAGAACACGGCCTTCCTTGGCAAACACAAAAGCGTCTGTAATTCTTTTCACTCTCAAACTGTTTCGACTCAAACGCGAGATGATATTATTTTTAGCTTTCCAAGTCAAAACAAAGTGCTGCTTCAAGAAGTCTGCGCAACACCTTGTAGTTACGAAACTTTCATGCCACAAACAATAATTCTCGCATCTACCTCCCCTTATCGCCGTGAGCTTCTGGGACGACTCGGCTTACCATTTGACGTCGCCAACCCTAATACGGACGAAAGCCAACTCCCAGGAGAAACCCCTGAAGCCATGGCTTTACGACTATCAGAAGCAAAAGCTAAGGCTGTTGCCCACAACCATCCGGAAGCACTGATCATAGGTAGTGATCAGGTTGCTACGGTGGACGGCAAAATTTATGGAAAACCGGGCACCCACAAAAGAGCCGTAGAACAACTGCGTGCGCTCTCTGGCAAAACCGTCAATTTTTATACTGGCCTTTGTCTTTACAACGCACGAACAAATCAATCTGAAGTTTGCGGCGTAGATACCCTAGTGACCTTTCGTCACCTGACCGATAGTGAAATAGAAAATTACCTAACCCGTGAACCCGCATACAACTGTGCGGGGTCAGCAAAATCTGAGGGGTTAGGCATTGCCTTACTGAGCCGAATGCAGGGTGATGACCCCAACGCTTTGGTTGGACTTCCTTTGATTGCACTCTGCACCCTGCTCCGCAATCAAGGCGTGGTAATTCTGTAATGGCCGGCACCCTCTACCTCATCCCCGTCCCGCTAGGCCCAACCGCCCCCAAGGAGTCCCTGCCAGCCAACGTCCTGGAGATTATTCGCCCGCTAACCCACTTTGTGGTCGAGGAGGCAAAAACGGCACGCGCATTTCTAAAAGCAGCCGGCACGGATACCCTCTTGCAAGCACTACAAATCGAAGAACTTAACGAGCACACAAAAGCCGAAGCTCTGGATCATTTACTTAGCCCCTTACGCAAGGGGTGCGATGTCGGGCTTTTATCAGAGGCGGGCTGTCCGGCGGTGGCCGACCCTGGTGCCAATTTGGTCGCATTGGCCCAAAAGGAAAATATCAGGGTCGTACCACTCATCGGCCCATCTTCTCTATTGCTGGCGCTAATGGCCTCAGGCCTCAATGGCCAGCGCTTCGCTTTCCAGGGCTACCTGCCAGCTAAAGAAGCTGAACGCAGCAAAGCACTACGCGACCTAGAGGCCGAATCACGCAAACGCCAGCAAACCCAGCTTTTTATTGAAACCCCGTACCGTAACGCGGCCATGTTTCAGAGCATTTTGCAATCATGCCAGCTCAATACACGCATGACCGTTGCCACTGACCTGACATTACCCAGCGAGTCTGTCGTTACCAAAACAATTCAGCAATGGAAAAAACAAACGCCGCCCGAAATTGAGCGGCGTCCGACTGTTTTTCTATT
>CAYRBE010000041.1:5329-15032 GCA_964422345.1 uncultured Dechloromonas sp. | reverse complement strand
ACGGCGGTCTGGATGGTCATGTGCAGCGAACCGGTGATGCGCGCGCCTTTGAGCGGCTGGGTCTTCGCGAACTCTTCGCGAATTGCCATCAGGCCCGGCATTTCGGTTTCAGCAATGAGAATTTCCTTGCGACCCCAGTCGGCAAGTGAAAGATCGGCAATAACGTAATCTTTAAATTCAGCCACAGTAAGCTCCTAAATAACTGTGACGGGGAGGGGAATAACGGCGCTGTTGCTCACCGGAGGCCCCCTGCGCCCGGCAGGGTTGATCAGTGAGCGCCGTTTTAAACCGAGCCTGGGAGAGTCTCTCTCCTGCAGCGCCCCTCGGTAGGGTTCAGATTATAAACACCTTTTCAGGCGTTGTCGCCAGCCCAGTAGCGGTCAATATCCTTGATGCCCCATTTTTCAGGGTCTTCTCGACCGGCGATTTTCTCGGCGCTGCGAGCCAGATCAATGGCTTCCGGTTTGATGTAGGACTGGGATTTGGTTGAAAAAAATACCTTAACCTTGGGCTTGAGCAAAGATTGCTCACTTTGTTCGACAACCACGCCCAGCTTGCCTGACTCAAGGCGGATAAATGATCCGACCGGATAAATTCCCAGGCTTTTAACAAAGGCTTGGAATACGGTGGGGTCGAAATGACCTTTCCATTCAGCCATCCGCTTGATTGACTCGGCGGGATCCCAGCCGGCCTTGTACGGGCGGTTCGAGGTGATGGCGTCATAGACGTCGCAAACTGCGCCCATTTTGGCAAACAGACTCATTGTTTCGGCATTTAATCCCTTAGGGTAGCCGCTGCCATCAACTTTTTCATGGTGGTGCAGGCAGACATCCTTGATGGTCTCACTGATGCCATGGCCATCCACCAGTAGTTTGTGGCCTTCTTCCGGATGGGTTTTGACGATGGCAAATTCTTCATCAGTGAGTTTGCCGGGCTTGTTCAGTATTTCCATTGGGATCATGGCTTTGCCAAGATCGTGGAGCAGGCCGGCCATCCCGGCGTCGCGAGTTTGCTGCGCGTCGAGGCCCAGTTTGCGGGCTAGGGCAATCATCAGGGCGCAGACGGCAACTGAGTGCATATAGGTGTAGTCGTCTGCCGTCTTGAGGCGAGCCAGGCTAATCAGTGCGCCGGGGTTGCGCAGGGTGGAGTTGGCAATTTCTTCGACCAACGGGCCGACTTCTTCGGCTTCAATCGCCTTGCCCATTCGGGCTTCCTGAAACATCGAAACGACCGCCTCTTTGCTTCTAGCGCAAATTTTTGCGGCACGTTTTACTTCATCATTGAAGCTGGTTTTCGGTTCCGGGGGCGGCGGCGGTTCGGCAGGGATTTCCTCAGCGGTTTCAACTTCAATTTGTTGACCCGTGGCATCCGGTTGAAGGTCGAGGCCTTTGGATACGTCAATCCACACTTCCTTGATCGGGCTTTCGATAATCAGGGTAATGTCGTTGGGGTCGGTTAGTACAAATTTTGTACGCCAGAATGGATGGTCCAGCCATGCGCCACAGAAGGCTTGCAGGTGCATGCCAAGGCAAACTTGCTGAACGGGGATTTTTTTAAGCATATTTGGCAATTTTAACGAAAAAGGGAGCCGGTTGGCTCCCTTTTTGTTAGCGCAAAATTGACTTACAGGCCGGCGTCGGCTTTCAGCAGATTCGCGCGGTCAGTAGCTTCCCAGCTGAATTCCGGCTCATCACGACCGAAGTGGCCGTAAGCGGCGGTTTTCTGATAGATCGGGCGGAGTAAGTCGAGCATGTTGACGATGCCTTTCGGGCGCAGATCGAAATGTTTCTTGATCAACTGGATCAGTGTTTCGTTGCTGACTTTGCCCGTGCCGTAGGTCTCAACCATGATTGAGGTCGGCTCAGCCACACCAATCGCGTAGGAAATCTGGACCAGGCAGCGCGACGCCAGACCGGCGGCAACGATATTTTTGGCAACGTAACGGCCAGCGTAAGCAGCAGAACGGTCGACCTTGGAAGGATCCTTGCCGGAGAAAGCGCCGCCACCGTGCGGTGCAGCGCCGCCGTAGGTGTCGACAATGATCTTGCGACCGGTCAGGCCACAGTCACCCTGCGGGCCGCCGACAACGAAACGACCGGTTGGGTTAACCAGAAACTTGATGTCACCCTTGATCAGCTCTTTCGGCAGCACCGGCTTGATGATTTCTTCAATCGTCGCTTCGCGCAGGGCTTCGAGGCTGATATCCGGTGAGTGCTGGGTCGACAAAACAACGGTGTCGATAGAGTGTGGTTTGCCATCAACGTAACGGATGGTGACTTGCGATTTGGCATCTGGACGCGCCCAGGACAGGCGGCCATCCTTGCGTAGCATGGCTTGACGCTCAACCAGGCGGTGTGACAGGTAAATCGGCAAAGGCATCAGCGAGCTGGTTTCGTCGCAGGCGTAGCCAAACATCAGGCCCTGGTCGCCAGCGCCTTGGCTGAGGCCGTCGTCGTAGGCGGCATTGACGCCCTGTGCGATGTCCGGGCTTTGCTTGTCGTAAGCAACCAGCACAGCACAGCCTTTGTAGTCGATGCCGTAGTCGCTATTGTCGTAGCCGATACGCTTCAGCGTGTCACGGGCGATCTGGATGTAATCGACGTTGGCGTTGGTGGTGATTTCACCCGCCAGAACAACCAGGCCGGTATTGCAAAGTGTTTCTGCGGCGACGCGGGAGTGCTTGTCCTGGGCTAGGATGGCATCGAGAATTGCGTCGGAAATCTGGTCGGCAACCTTGTCCGGGTGGCCTTCAGAAACTGATTCTGAGGTAAAGAAATATTCGCTCATGCGAAGCTCCAATGGTCCATTTATCAGGCGTTCCCAGCTTTGGACCATCAGCAGGTGACGCTTTAGCAGCATTTATGAATCGCCCCGCAAGTTGTCTGTTTAACTCGGCGATCTCATAATGATAGACTTTTCACGGCGAGTTTCAACCCCCGAGGGCGCATGGTTTTTATTTTTCGTTTGCTGAGTCGCTTGCCTTTGCGGTGGGTTCACCTCTTGGGTGGCTGGCTCGGTCGCTTGACCTATCTGCTGTCTCCGACCTATCGCCGGCATGTTGCCGAGAATATGGCGCAGGCGGGGGTTAATCCTTCGCTGCGTGGTGCGGCAATTGCCGAGGCGGGTAAGCAAATGATTGAGCTGTCACGGATTTGGCTCCGCCCTTTAGCCGATGCCAAAGCGCTGGTTCTTGAGGCAGAGGGTTGGGAACATGTGGTCGCCGCTCAGCAGGCCGGTAAGGGGATTATTTTTCTGACGCCGCATCTCGGCTGTTTTGAAATTACTGCTCAGTACTATGCTGCTTTTGGCGACATCACGGTGCTTTATCGTGAACCACGCCAAGCATTTATCCGTGAGCTGATATTGAACGGTCGAAAACGGGAGCATCTGCATCTGGCGCCAGCCGATGTATCTGGGGTGCGGAGCCTGATCAAGGCGCTGCGTAAAGGTCAGGCGGTGGGGATGTTGCCGGATCAGGCGCCCAAGGTGGGGGAAGGTCTCTGGCTTAACTTTTTTGGTCGTCCGGCTTATACGATGACTTTGGCTGCTCGCTTGACGGAAACCGGGGCGACCCCGCTGATGGCCTGGGGTGAACGCTTGCCATCCGGTCGCGGCTATCGTTTGCATATACGGCCGCCGCTGAAACCTTTTGAGGGTGCTACGGTGGACCGTGCCCAGCAGATAAATTTGGAAATTGAAGCCCTGGTTCGTGAGTGCCCGACTCAGTATCTTTGGGGGTATAACCGTTATAAACATCCGGGTGGTGCAGAACCGCCACCGAGCGCGTCACTGTGAAAATATTTTTTACTTACATTCTGGTCGGCTCTTTGTGGCTGCTCCATTGGTTGCCGTTGCCTGCTTTGCGTGGGCTAGGCTGGTTGCTCGGACGCGTACTTTTTGTGCTTGGGCGTGAGCGTCGGGAAGTCGCGCTGATCAATTTACGGCTTTGTTTTCCAGAGAAAACTGAAGCGGAGCGTGAAGCGCTTGCCCGGCAGCATTTTGTCGCATTTTGTCGGGCTGTGCTGGATCGCACTTTGGGCTGGTGGGCCTCTAAAGAGCGTCTTGAGCGGATTGTTCGGATTAGCGGTGTTGAGAATTTGACTGATCCGGATGGTAGGCCGGTGATTTTGCTATCGCCCCATTTTGTCGGTCTCGATGCCGGGGCAAGCCGAATTTCGATGTTTGTGCCGGGGTGCAGCGTTTACTCAAACCAGAAAAATCCGGTTTTGAACAAGTTGCTTTATGATGGGCGGATTCGGTTTACTGATACGGTTTTGCTTTCCCGGCAGGACGGGATGCGCAGAATTATCAAGGCATTGAAGGATGGATACCGGTTTTACTATCTGCCGGATATGGATTTTGGCCCGAAAGAGTCAATTTTTGTTCCATTTTTCGGGATTCAGACGGCAACAATACCTGCGGTTTCGCGTTTGGTCCGGATGACCGGAGCGCGGGTTGTGGCCTGTATTACCCGTCAGGTGCCGGATGGTTATGAAGTGGAAGTAATGCCGGCCTGGGAGAATTTTCCCGGGGAAAGTGTTGAAGCCGATACGGCTTACGTTAATCGGTTTATTGAAAGCCAGGTGCTGCGCATGCCGGAGCAGTACTTCTGGTTGCATAAGCGGTTCAAAACCCGGCCAGCTGGAGAGCAGAGGTTTTACAAATGACTTGCAGTCTAGATATTAAAATTCGTCCCGTGACGCCGCCCGATGTGCCGGCAATTTCCGCTTTGGCCCGCGAAATCTGGCAGGCAACTTACCCCGGAATCATTACTCAGGAACAGATCGACTTCATGCTTGAGCAGCGTTATGGCCATGAACGTTTGTACGATGATCTGGAGGATGCTGATAAATGGCTGGATCAGGCATTTCAGGGTGATCGTCGGGTTGGATTCGCCTTTAGCGAAATTTATAAAGGTGAGTTCAAGCTCGATAAACTCTATATTCACCCAGATGTCCAACGCAAAGGCGTCGGTGGTGAGTTGATTGGCCACGTTGCGGCACGGGCGAAGAAGCTGGGTTATCCCTGTGTAATTCTCGCGGTCAATAAGCGCAATGAGAAAGCCATTGGCTCCTACAAGAAATACGGTTTTGTCGTGCGCGAAGCGATTGTCGATGATATTGGCCACGGCTTCGTGATGGACGATTTTGTGATGGAGAAGGTGCTTTAAGATTTTGAGGTAAGCGACTGTCTCTGTTATTCTTTTTGAAATTAATCAGTGGGGTCGCTTGTGAAACTCAAATTCTCGAAGATGCACGGTCTGGGCAACGATTTCGTTGTCCTTGACGGCATTCGTCAGCAGGTTTCTCTGACGCCAGCGCAGCTACGGTTTTTGGCCGATCGAAATTTTGGTATCGGCTGCGATCAGATTTTGCTGGTTGAAAAGCCAGCGCAACCCAATATCGATTTTCGTTACCGGATTTTCAATGCCGATGGCAGCGAAGTTGAGCAGTGCGGCAATGGCGCCCGCTGCTTCGTTCGCTTCGTTCACGATGTCGGTTTGACCGACAAGAACGAGATCCGTGTCGAGACGCAGCGGGGAATTATCGCGCCGCGCCTTGAGTCTGACGGCATGGTTACGGTGGATATGGGCATTCCGCGGTTTTTACCCGCTGAAATTCCCTTTCTGCACGACGATGATGTGGTGATTTACAACCTCGATGTGGCCGATGAAACCCTAGAGATCAGCGTTGTCTCGATGGGTAATCCGCATGCAGTGCAGGTGGTTGATTCGGTCGATGGTGCGCCAGTCGCAGCACATGGGCCATTGATCGAAAATCATGAACGTTTCCCGCAGCGGGTAAATGCCGGATTTATGCAGATTCTTGATCGAAGTGCGATCAAACTTCGCGTTTATGAGCGTGGTTCGGGCGAAACGCTGGCCTGTGGCACCGGTGCATGTGCGGCGGTAGTGGCGGGCGTTCGTCGGGGTTTGCTCGACTCACCGGTGCGAGTGACGACACGAGGTGGGGATTTAACCATTGCCTGGGGTGGTGCTGACCACCCTGTTTTGATGACCGGCCCTGCGGTGACGGTCTTCTCTGGAGAAATTGAACTATGAGCGCGCCCTTTCCTGAAGATGTTGCAGACTATCTAAAAAATAACCCGATATTTTTTGAACACTATGCGGATTTGATGGCGCAGATTTTTGTGCCGCACCCGCACGGCGGTCGGACGGTTTCGCTGGCCGAGCGTCAGATGCTGACCCTGCGCGAGAAAAATCGCCAGACTGAATCCAAGCTGGCTGAATTGACCTCGTTTGGCGAGGAAAATGACGCGATCAGCGAGAAAGTCCATCGTTTAGCTGTTGGGTTGATCGCAGCCGAGACTTTTCAGGCAGTGATTCATCTGCTGAATTTCCACTTGCGCGATGATTTTCTTGTGCCGCACGTTGCTCTGCGACTCTGGCATAAGCCGGACGATATTGAGGATTTGCCCGAGTTTGCCGCTGTGAGCGAGGAGTTGCAGGTGTTTGCTGAAACACTGGGGCGGCCTTATTGTGGCTCGACGGCGGGTTTCGGCACGGCTTCGTGGTTTGGCGAAAGCGCTGACCACATTCGTTCGCAGGCATTGATCGCCTTGCGCAACGGCGGCGGCACCATCGGCATGATTGCTTTGGGTAGTGAAGAGGCCCAGCGTTTCTACGCCAATATGGGCACTTTGTACCTGGAGCGCTTGGGTGAAATGGTGTCGGCGGCATTGGCGCGGGTGACCAAGAGCGTTCTGTGAAACCTGCGACTGATGCGGTGACTGCTTATCTGGCCGAATTGGCTGAGCAGCGCCGCTTGTCGCCTCATACGGTTAGTAATTATCGTCGCGATCTCCTGCGGCTGCTGACGCTGGTGGATGTTATGCCACTGGCAGAGGTGCAGGTACATCATGTCCGCCGCTTTGCAGCCCAGTTGCACGGTCAGGGCTTGTCCGGGCGAAGTTTGGCCCGGATGTTATCTGCTTGGCGCGGGTTTTTTTCCTGGTTGGGTCGAGGCGATGCGGTGAGAGCCAATCCCTGTGATGGTGTGCGCTCGCCCAAAACTGCGAAGCGTTTGCCCAATGCCTTGGCTGTCGATGAGGCATCCCGACTGTTAACGCCGGATGAGTCTGGTGATCCTGTTTTGAACGCGCGTGATGCGGCGATGTTCGAGCTGTTTTATTCATCTGGTTTGCGCTTGGCAGAATTGGCGGCGCTCGATTGCGATGCGTTGGATCAGGCATTGAACGAGGGCGAGGTTCGTGTTCTCGGTAAACGCAATAAGGCACGTCTGGTGCCGGTGGGCAGCAAGGCGCGGGAGGCACTTGCCGCGTGGTCGGCGTTGCGTCCAGAGTTGGCGTCTGAGGGTGAGCTAGCTTTATTTGTCAGTCGTCGCGGCGGGCGTATTGGTCATAGGATGATCCAGTTACGGTTAGCTGAGCATGCCGTCAAGTTGGGGTTGCCACGTCATGTGCATCCTCACATGTTGCGTCACTCTTTTGCTTCCCACGTCCTGCAGTCTTCGGGCGATTTGCGTGCGGTGCAGGAAATGCTCGGGCATGCCAGCATTGCCTCGACGCAGGTCTATACCCACCTTGATTTTCAGCATTTGGCTAAGGTTTACGACGTCGCGCATCCTCGGGCAAAGCGATAGTTGATTTCTACATCGGTGCTACACCCCAAGGGTGCTTCCTGCGGGGCGCGGTGTGCTGACAAAAAAGCATAAAAATCAGGCTTTAATTGACGTTTTGTGCACCAGGCTCTATGATTGATGGTTCTCGAAATTAGTCGCCGTCAAGGAGTTTGTTATGGCAATCACCCGTACCCGTCGTTCTTCATTGGAGCGCCGTTGCGTTTCCAAGTCTACCAAGCGCCTGTTCAAGAGCACCGGCAAGACCATGTTCAAGGTCATGTACGGCGCTGAGTGTCACTCGCGTAACCGCAAAGCGCTGGGCGCCTAAGCTGGTTCAGGTTTTTGGGCCCCGGTTGCTGCAAGGTAACCGGGGCCTCTTTCATTTCAGGTCGGGAAAATATGGCTCAACTGATTCTTATGCCGGGCAAGGAACGTTCAGCGTTCAAGCACCGCCACCCATGGCTGTTTGCCGGTTCGGTCGGCCGTCTGGAAGGCAGAGCACGGCCTGGCGATACGGTTGAGGTGCTGGCCGATAATCTCCGCCCATTGGGGCGTGCAGCGTATAGCCCAAAGTCGCAGATTCGGGCGCGTTTTTGGACCTTTGATCCGGAAGAGTCAGTCGATGATGCCTTCTTCAAGCGCCGTGTTGCGGTTGCTGTGGCGCGTCGTCAGGCCTTGCCTGAGTTGCGCGGCCAGCAGGGATTGCGCCTGATTCATGCCGAATCGGATGGTTTGCCCGGCGTGATTGCCGACCAGTATGGCGATACCGTGGTGGTTCAGCTGACTTCGGCGGGTGCAGATAAGTGGCGTAATGCGATTGTCGCCGGACTGGTTAAAGCGACCGGTTGTGCGCGTATTTATGAACGTTCGGATTCCGATGTGCGCGGCCTCGAAGGGCTGGAGCCGACGACTGGCTGGATTTACGGCGAAGCACCCAGCGCGCCGTTGGTGATTGAAGAAAATGGCGTCAAGCTGGCCATTGATATTGCCGGTGGCCACAAAACCGGGTTCTATCTCGATCAGCGTGAAAATCGTGCCTTGCTCGGCCAACTGGCGGCTGGCAAAGATATTCTGAATTGCTTCTGCTACACCGGTGGTTTCTCGTTGCAGGCATTGGCTGGCGGTGCTGCCAGTGTGCTGTCGATTGATTCTTCTGGCCCCGCTTTGGCTCAGGCGCAGGCTAATCTGGCGCTGAATCCGCAACTCTCTGCTGAGCGGGCGAGCTGGAAAGAGGATGATGTTTTTCAGGCGCTACGGAATTTCCGCAAGGAAGGTCGCCTGTTTGACCTGATCGTGCTTGATCCGCCCAAGTTTGCACCGTCAGCAGCGCATGCCGAACGGGCAGCGCGGGCTTACAAGGACATCAATGTACTGGGTTGTCGTTTGCTCAAGCCGGGTGGGTTCCTGATGACTTATTCTTGTTCTGGCGGCGTCGGTCTTGAGTTGTTCCAGAAAATTGTCGCTGGTGCCGCTGTTGATGCGGGCCGGGAGGCGCGTATCGTCCGACGGTTGGCTGGTTCGGCGGATCATCCGGTAGCATTGAACTTTCCTGAGGGCGAATACCTCAAAGGCCTGCTTGTTCAGGTAGATTGATCTCGTTTTGATTAAATTGCGTCAAATCCTTCTTGTTGCTGCTTTACTCTTCGCCCAGCTGGTGGCGGGGGTGCATGCTGTCGAGCATGTGGCGGGCAAAGAGAAGGGTTTGCCAACGCACGTCTGTGAATTATGTCTTGCCGCGCATGATCTTGGTGCAGGATTGCCCGGGCACGCAATGTTGCCTGTTGTGGCGCAGGCACATCCACCAATGGAAAGCACGTCGGTTGATGGCCGTAGCGCGTTGCCAGCGCCACAAGCCCGTCAAGGCGCACCACCCCGCTTCTGAAAATTGCCATTTTGACTTGTCCACCGTAGCACTCGCGTGCCCGGTGGGCTTTAACGCATTTTCAGGAGAATTCCATGTTGCACAAGCCATTTGCCCTGGCTGCGCTGCTTGCCGTTTCGTACGGTGCGCAGGCGGCTTCCGATGCCGATCTCGCCGCTATCCGCAGCCAGATTGATGAAATGAAAAAATCCTACGAGCAGCGTATTGCGACGCTCGAACA
>CAYRBE010000041.1:3375-5229 GCA_964422345.1 uncultured Dechloromonas sp. | reverse complement strand
GAGGTTGAAGAGGCCTGGTTCCAGTCGCTGGCGATTGGTCACGGCGTGGGATTGAAGGGGGGGCGTATTCGTTCTGGGATAGGCTATTTGAACGAACAGCACCCGCACGCTTGGGATTTCTCCGACGCGCCCTTGATGTATCAGGCAATGTTTGGATCACATGGTGGTTACGCCCAGGATGGGGTGCAGCTGAAATGGCTGGCGCCGACACCGGTGTTTCTAGAGTTCGGTGCAGAATTTGGGCGCGGTGCAAACTTCCCCGGAACCGACAAAGACAAGAACGGCAGTGGCAGTGGTGCATTATTCGCCCACATCGGCGGCGATCTGGGTGCCTCAAATAACTGGCGAGCCGGGGTGTCTTATTTGAATACATCGGCCACTGACCGCGAAGCAAAAATTAATGACGTTAATGGTAGCCAGGCCGACACCCAGTTTAGTGGCGATTCTGCCACCTGGTTGGCAGATTTCGTCTGGAAATGGTCGCCAAACGGCAATCCTAAGTACCAGAACTTTAAATTTCAGACCGAGTATTTCTCTCGCGAGGAAAAAGGGAGTCTGAAGGATGAAGGTACATCGGTGACGAGTAGTTATCGTACGCGACAAAATGGTTGGTATGCGCAGGGTGTCTATCAGTTTACGTCGAACTGGCGGGCCGGTTTGCGTTACGACCAGCTCGATAGCGGCACGCGTGACTTTGGTGATAATTCGAGCAATCTGGTCGCTGAAAGTTATCGACCCAAGCGGGCCAGTGCGATGGTGGATTACAGCTGGAGCGAGTTCTCACGCATGCGTCTGCAATTCGCTCAGGATAAGTCGATGGCCGGTATTACCGATAATCAGATCACCTTGCAGTACATCATGAGTCTAGGCGCTCATGGCGCACACAAGTTCTAAGCGCGATCATGAAAAAGTATATTTTTATGCTTTTGCTTGGTTTGGCTGCGCTGCCAGTTCAGGCTGATCTCAATATCTTTGCAACGGTTCCTGAATGGGGCGCGTTAGCCAAGGAAATTGGTGGTGACAAGGTCAAGGTCTATACAGCAACGACCGCGTTGCAGGACCCGCACCGGATCGAAGCCAAACCTTCACTCCTGGCTCAGGCGCGACGGGCGCAGCTGGTGATCGCGGTTGGTTCTGATCTGGAAATAGGTTGGTTGCCGCTGGTCCTGAGAGATTCAGGCAATGCCATGATTCAGTCAGGGCGTCCGGGTTACTTCGAAGCCAGCAGTTTTGTAACACGACTCGAAATTCCGACCGTAATTGACCGTGCGCATGGCGACGTCCATGCCGGTGGTAATCCGCATATTCATCTTGATCCACGCAATGTCTTGAAGGTTGGGCAGGCGCTGACAAGCCGCATGACTGAGCTGGACTCAGCCAATGCGGCAGCCTATCAGGCCGGATACAAGTCGTTTCAGGATAAATGGCAGGTGGCGATCACGCGTTGGGAACAGGAGGCTGGGCAACTTAAGGCCCTGCCTGTGCTGGTGCACCACTCATCTTTTAGCTATCTGGCTCATTGGCTTGGTTTAAAAGTTGTTGGTTCACTTGAACCCAAGCCCGGAATTGAGCCGACCAGCGGCCATTTGACAGCTTTGCTGAATCAGCAGCAGGTAACGCCAGCACGCATGGTTTTGCGGGCTGCTTATAATCAGGATGGGCCAAGTCAGTGGATTGCCGGAAAAACCGGCATGCCTGCGATCATGTTGCCCTATACCGTTGGTGGCAGCCCGGAGGCAAATGATTTGGTCAGCCTGTTTGACGATACCTTGAAGCGTCTGTTGAAAGGA
The DNA here is from genome assembly GCA_964422345.1 of uncultured Dechloromonas sp. Classification (GTDB taxonomy): domain Bacteria; phylum Pseudomonadota; class Gammaproteobacteria; order Burkholderiales; family Rhodocyclaceae; genus Azonexus. The sequence goes on along the minus strand of CAYRBE010000041.1, from coordinate 3,439 downwards.
CTGCGTTGAGTTTTTTGTTCAAAATTGAGCAATTGGTCGCTGGTTGGCATCAACCAGCGAACCG
>CAYRBE010000041.1:0-3275 GCA_964422345.1 uncultured Dechloromonas sp. | reverse complement strand
TGGCCGAGCGGATTGATCAACGTCTGGATCGACTCTCTGGTGGGCAACGTCATTACCTTTCTCTCTGGGCTATCTTGCACGCACCAGCCGATCTGGTCTTGCTAGATGAGCCGACCAATAATTTAGATACCGCCGGTGTAGCACATTTAGTTGCTCACCTGCGTGAGCGTGCGGCAATGGGGGCGGGTATATTGGTGGTCAGCCATGACCATGAGTTTGTCAGGCAGGTATGTGATCGCACCCTCATTATGGAGGCTTGCGATGTGGAGTGAGCTTTTCCTGACGCCATTTTTGACCGGGCTCTGTTTTGCCATTGTTCTGCCGCTACTTGGCGCATATCTTCGATTGCGGGACGAATGGCTCGCCGCGCTGGCTTACTCACATGTCGCTGCTGCCGGTGCTTTACTTGCCTTGGTGTTTGCGGTGCCACCCATGATGGGTGGTGTCTTTGCTGCCGGGTTGGCGGCTTTGCTTAAACGGTTTGTCGCAACCAAGCTGAGCGGCGGGGCAAGTTACGCCTTGTTGTTGCTTGGTGGCTGGGCTGTATCTGTTTTGCTTGCGGCAAATCACCCTTTGGCTGAGCGTTTAGGCCACGCCTTGTTTGACGGTCAGTTGTATTTTTCCAGTGGTGAGCTGCTCGCCTGGGTGGCGCTGGGTAGTTTGGTCTGTATGTTTTTGTTAAAACGGCTATCGCCTCGTTTGTTGCTGACGCATATCTACCCGGATTTTTTCCGCGCTCGAATCAGTGCGACCTGGTCAACGCAAGCTGGGTTTGATTTGTTATCAGCCCTGACCTTGGCTTTGGCGACCATGAGTATGGGCGTGATGGGCGCTTTTTCCCTGATTTTTATCCCGCCCTGGCTGGCCTTTCGGCGGGCGGGAAATTGGCAGAAAGGGCTTAGGTTTGCGGTTGCAATAGGCGTGTTTGCCTATCTTGTCGCATTCGTATTGGCGCTGGGTTTGGATCAGCCATTTGGCCCGGTTTTGGCATTGGTCTTGATCGTCATGGGGCTGCTTATTGCGTGACGATGGATAGCATGCTAAAACCCTTATTCTGTTCGCGGAGTAGCTATGGTTTTTTCTTTTTTCAAAAAACAGCCTGAAAAAATGCCGGATCGGCCAGCGGCCAAACCTCGCGCCCCTGAGGCGCGTCCAGAAGTTTCTGCGCCCAAGCCAACAGTTGAGCAATCGAAGCCGTTGGCAGAACCACTGCCAGACTTAGAGTTTTCTGTAGGGAACATGCCCGCGCCAAAACCCGCGGTAGCGTCAGCGGTGAGTCAACCCATAACTACTCAAAAACCGGCTGATTCTCTTGATTTTACTGACGAAGATTTTGATCGTGATTTTACCGAGTCGAGCGTCATGGCAATTGACGTTGATTTCGGTGCAGACCCCTTGCAGGCAGATATCGAACAAGTAGTTGTACTGTTTGCCAATGGGCAGGAAGTTGCCGCCCGTGGCCTCTTGGAAGCCTATATCAAGTCCTACACGGGCGCAGAGGGCCGGCGATTTTGGGCCTTGTTATTTGATTTGCTTCAGGCGCTAGATGATCGTCAGGCATTTGAAAAACTGGGTGAGGCTTTTTCTGCCCAATATGAAACCTCACCACCCACCTGGCAGTTGCCTAAGGCTGCTGTTGAGGTGGTTGCAGCAGCAGGCGGTGGTTTACTGCTCTCTTTGCAAGGTGTATTAACCGCTGATGGCGCGCAGCCTTTAGCTGAGTTAGCAAAGTTTGTCGCTCAAAAACAGGCGGTTACAGTCGATTGTGGCAAGCTGGTTGGTTGTGACGACGATGTGGCCGGGCAACTTGCTGATTTGTTGAATAAGGCCCGTCGTGGCCGACTGCCAGTGACCCTCGATAATGTTGATGGCCTGATTGCCCGCATGAGTGAGCGACTGGTTGTTTGCGAGGCGGTGCATCTTCCTGCCTGGCTGCTGTTGTTGGAATTGCTACAGCGTCATGGCACACAGGAAGCATTCGAAGAACGGGCAGTTGATTACGCAGTGACCTTTGAACTTTCGCCACCCTCATGGGAGGCACCTGTTGCTGCAGGGGCTAAGCCTCAATCTGCTCCTCGCGTAGCGCCGCCGCGTGATGACGCACACTACTTTTCCGGGGATCTGAAAAATGCCCGGTTTGATGATCTGGATGAGGTTCTTAAGCAACTGGATAATCCGGTGCTTGATTTCTCAGCAGTTCGTCGGATGGACTTCTTTTCGGCAGGGCAGCTGGTGAATCGTTTGGCTCCCTATAAGTTGGCTGGGCGAGACATTGTGATTCGCAGCCCGAACAATTTGGTTGCTGAATTGATGGCTGTAGTCGGTCTGAATAAACAAGCGCGAATCATCGTTCCCAAGTCATAAATTTCAGGAAATAAAAATGGAGCAATATCACGGCACGACTATTTTGTCGGTGCGTCGGGGTAACTCGGTCGCTATGGGTGGCGATGGGCAGGTTACCCTCGGTAATGTGGTGATCAAATCAACCGCCAGAAAAGTCCGGCGGCTTTATCAGGGCCGGATTTTGGCGGGTTTTGCAGGCGGCACGGCTGACGCATTTACCTTGTTCGAACGTTTTGAAGCCAAGCTGGAAAAACATCAGGGTAATTTGCTGCGTTCTGCGGTTGAATTGGCCAAGGATTGGCGATCTGATCGTGCGTTACGCCGTCTGGAAGCCATGCTTTCCGTGGCGGATAAAGAGGTTTCTCTGATCATTACCGGTAATGGTGATGTCTTGGAGCCGGAGCATGGCATTGTGGCGATCGGGTCGGGTGGAAGCTACGCGCAGAGTGCTGCCCTCGCGCTTTTGCACAATACCGAACTATCTCCCCGCGATATCGTCACTAAATCCCTAGAGATCGCTGGCGACATCTGTATTTATACCAACCGGAACTTTACGATCGAGGCGCTGGAATGACCGCGATGACACCGCAGGAAATCGTCCACGAACTGGACAAACATATTGTTGGGCAGCATAACGCCAAGAAGGCAGTGGCGATTGCTTTGCGTAACCGCTGGCGGCGGGCGCAGGTGGCTGAGCCTTTGCGTCAGGAAATCACCCCGAAAAATATTCTGATGATCGGGCCGACCGGCGTTGGAAAAACCGAAATCGCCCGACGTCTGGCGCGTTTGGCCAATGCGCCGTTTATCAAGATTGAAGCGACGAAGTTCACCGAAGTGGGCTATGTTGGCCGTGATGTTGAGACGATTATCCGTGATCTGGTTGAGATCGCAATTAAGTCGCACCGTGAGCGTGCGATGAAGCAGATGCGCGC
>CAYRBE010000040.1:13826-15303 GCA_964422345.1 uncultured Dechloromonas sp. | reverse complement strand
GATCGGCACCCTGTCCGAAACCTTCGCTGCGGTCGAGATGGCTAAGCGTGCTGGTTATACCGCGGTGATTTCGCATCGCTCCGGCGAAACCGAAGACAGCACCATCGCCGATATCGCAGTTGGCCTGAATGCCGGTCAGATCAAAACCGGTTCGCTGTCACGTTCAGACCGTATCGCCAAGTACAACCAGCTGATCCGTATCGAGGAAGATCTGGGTGATACCGCGTCTTATCCGGGTCGCGAAACCTTCTACAACCTGCGCTAATATTTGATGCGTTGGCTGGCGGTCGGCCTCCTTGCGCTCATCGGCCTGCTCCAATATCCACTCTGGGTGGGTAAGGGCGGGTGGTTGAAGGTATGGGAGTACGACCGGCAGTTGCAGGTGCAGAAAGAGGCAACCAAAAAGCTGGAAATCAGGAATGCGGGCCTTGACGCTGAGGTCCGCGATCTGAAGCAGGGATACGACGCAATCGAAGAGCGTGCCCGTTTTGAACTGGGCATGATCAGGCAGGACGAAAGCTTCGTTCAGATACCGGAAAAAGTTCCCGGAAAATAGTCAAATAAAGGCGTGCACCGTAGTAGTCACCCGTAGTGACCTCCGTTAGAATCATCCTCGGCAGTTCCCTAAGTAGCAGGTTCGAGGAGAACAAGATGCATCTCAAGGTTGGTGATGTGGCCCCGATGTTTTCATTGCCCGATGCGGACATGGAAATGATCGATCTGGCGAACTGCCTCGGCAAAAAACATATTGTTCTGTTCTTTTATCCGAAAGACGGTACACCTTGTTGCACCAAGGAAGCGACCGATTTTTCGGATCATGAAGATGATTTTCACAAGCAGGATTGCCTCCTGTTTGGGGTCAGCCGGGATGATTGCATCATGCATGCAGAATTTCGCGATAAGGAAGGGATCGGGCTGGAGTTATTGTCTGATTCAGATGGCAAGGTATGTCGCCAGTACGGTGTCTGGCAGGCCAGAGACGTCGATGGCCATAAGAAATATGGAGTTAGTCGCTCCAGTTTTATCATTGATCGCAGCGGCATCATTCGCCATGCGCTCTACAACATTAATTACAAAGGGCATGCACTGGAAGTGCTTCGCCTCGTCAAGGAATTGAACTCATGAATATGCTCGTCGCCAAAAATACTGTGGTTACCCTCGATTACCACGTGACTAATCCGGATGGTGAAGTGGTCGATGAAGGCCGTGAGCCGCTGATTTATCTGCACGGCGGTTACGACGATATCTTCCCGTTGATTGAAGAAGCGGTACAGGGCAAGCAGATTGGTGAATCCGTTCAAGTCAAAATGCAGCCGGATGAAGCCTTTGGCGAATACGATGCCGAGATGGTGCAGATCGAACCACGCAGCGACTTCCCTAAGGAGCTGCAGGTTGGAATGCAGTTCGAGGGCGGTCCAGAAGAGGGTGATGATGAGGAATTCATCATTTACCGCGTGACGGATATTGCCGACGACAA
>CAYRBE010000040.1:10887-13726 GCA_964422345.1 uncultured Dechloromonas sp. | reverse complement strand
ACCAACTACTGTACATTTATACAGTATTCGGATAATCTATGCCTGAGCTGACCAAAAATGCGGTTGGCGATAATTGATTAACCAGATTCGGTTGGGGGTGAGAGATGAAACGTATCCAGAAGTGGTTTGAAGTGATCGCCGGGATTTCTCAGGAAGAGCAGGATCGCTGGGCGCTTGCTCAGGAAATTTTTGGTCGCACCGGGACCGATATGTCAGCCTTGAAAAAACCGGCTTGCTGGCGGCGTCAGGTGCGGATCCAACACCTTGGCGCTTGATGTCGAAATCAGGCCGGGTTTTGTGACTCAGTGGGTGCAGCCAGTTTTTGTACGATCAGGCTGCCGACCATATCGCCTTCGACGTTGACCGCTGTTCTGACTGTATCGAGAATCCGGTCTATCGGTAGCAGGATGGCAATTGCTTCGGTGGGCAGGCCGACGGATTCGAGGACCAGGACCATGCTCAGCATGCCGACACTGGGTATGCCTGGGGCACCAATCGCACCGAGCATGGCAATGAAGAAAATGATCAACTGGTGGGCGAGGTCGAGTTCGATGCCGGCCAGTCGGGCGACAAATAACGCCGCAGCGGCTTCATAAAGCGCGGTGCCATCCATATTGACTGTGGCGCCGAGCGGCACCACAAAATTGGCGATGTCTTTTTTGACGTGCAGGTGTTGTTCGACGCAGCGCAAAGTGATCGGCAAGGTTGCTGCACTTGAACTGGTGGCGAAGGCGGTGATCAGCGCTTCACGTGAACCTCGCCAGAAATGTAGTGGCGTCACCCGCGTCACGACGTAAAGCATCAGCGGCAGGACCACAATGCCGTGGAACAGCGTACTGCCGACCACCACAGCAATGAAATGGCCGAGGCTGTAGAGCAGGGCGCTATTCTGGCTGGCCACCAGTTGCAGGAGCAGGGCGGCTATGCCGAGCGGGGCGAGGCGCATGATCCAGCCAACAACGAGCAGGCAAAGTTCATTTAACTCCTGAATCAGTTGGCGCAGGTTACGGTAACGCTCACCGCCAACGACCAGGGCAATACCGAGAAACAGGGCAATGATGACGACGGCCAGAATGTCTCCCTGAGCCAATGCCTTGAACGGGTTTTGAAACATGCCGTGGAGAAACTGGGCGATGTATTCCGGCAAAGGCATCTGGCGTGCCTGATAATTTTGCGTCGCCTCGGCAAACATCGCGAGCTGCAGGCCTTCACCCGGTTTGAACAGGTGGGCTGCACCCAGACCAATAACGATGGCGATGGCCATTGAGAGCGCAAAAAAACTCAGCGTGGTGACCCAGACCCGGTGCATTTTTTGATTGGCGCGGAGGTTCGCAACGCCAATTACAATCGATGAAAAAACCAGCGGGATCAGCACCATGCGCAGCAGGTCGAGGAAGAGCGTACCGACCAATTTGGCCCCGTACAGGGTGTTTTGTGTTGCATTGCCCGGCTCGGCGATGCTCAACCAGCCGCCAATTGCAATGCCGATCAGGCTGCCCAGCAAAATCTGGCTGTTGAGTGAAGGTCGGCGCATCGTGGAGTCTCGTTTTTGGGTAGCGGTATTTTATCTGGAGAAGGCGACGTTGCCGTTAGGCCGGCTGGCTGGCATCATGCTTGGCTTCAATGGCAGGAGTTTGAAATTGGGCGATTTTGAGGCGTTAACCGTAGCATTGAAGGCTTTTCGCGATGAGCGGAACTGGCAGCAATTTCATACCCTGCGTAATCTGATCACTTCGTTGAATCTCGAAGCAGCGGAGCTGCTGGAGCTGACTCAGTGGAAAAACGATGCCGAGGTTGATGCCTTGCCGGGCAATCCCGAATCGGCGGAGGCCTTGCGTGACGAGTGTGCCGATATTTTGCTTTATCTGCTGCTGATCGCTGACAAGGCGGGGATTGATCTGGCTGAAGCGGCCCGCAACAAGCTGGTCAAAAACGCCGAAAAATATCCGGTCGAAAAAGCCTTTGGTTCGCGGGCCAAATATACCGATTTAGGTTGATTCTGCGTCAATGCGGAATTGAGCGCCGGGGCCTTGAGACAGAAGTTCCGTTAGTTTTGGCAAGGTTTCACGCAAGGTTTTTTCCAGTGACCAGGGCGGATTGATGATGAACAGGCCGCTGCCATTCATGCCGTAACCGTCTTTTGACGGGGCGCTGACTTCCAGCGTCACATTGAGCCAGTTCGGCAGACCAAGGCGTTTGAGTTTGTCCGGCAACTTGCGCGACTCGATTTTCGACAGCATTGGGTACCACAGCACATAGGTGCCGGTAGCGAAGCGTTTGACCGCATCCTGCAGGCCCAGAACGACATTTTTATAGTCTTCCTTGGTTTCATAGGACGGGTCGATCAGCACCAGCGCACGGCGCGGTGGCGGTGGCAGGATGGCCTTCAGGCCAGCGAAACCATCGCCAGCAGTGATCGCGATCTGACGTCCGCCGGTGCTGAAATTTTTCTTAAGCAGTTCGACATCGGTGCTGTGCAGTTCATACAGACGCAGGCGGTCGCTTTCGCGCAGGGTCTGGCTGGCCAGCCACGGGGAGCCGGGGTAATAGCGTAACTGGCCATCCGGATTGAGCATTTTTACGTATTCGACGTAGTTCACCGCAGCAGTCGGCAAGCCTTTTTTGTCCCACAACCGTCCGATGCCGTCGCGGTATTCGCCGAGCTTGGCTGCCTGTGCTGACTCCAAGGCATAAAAACCAGCACCGGCGTGGGTGTCGATAATCCAGAAGGGGGCGGGCTTTTCGCCCATGTACTCAGCAATCTGGAGCAGGACAAGGTGTTTCAGTACGTCGGCGTGGTTGCCGGCGTGGAAGGCGTGACGATAGCTGAGCATGGGGC
>CAYRBE010000040.1:0-10787 GCA_964422345.1 uncultured Dechloromonas sp. | reverse complement strand
CGCATCTATGCTTTTGAATATAGCGATAACGGTGATAACCGCCGGCCAGGTAGCGTGACGTTGCTTGGGCATACCGTCGAGTTATTGCACATTCGCCCCCAACTTTATGTGGTGCCCAAGGCACCGGAGAATCATGAAACCATCCATTGAAGCTATTGAATTCCACGGTATTCCCGCATTTCGTTTGAATGGGCCACGTGGCTCAAGCGCCATTATTAGTAAACTCGGTGCACAGGTCTTGTCGTGGGTATCCCCGGATGGCCGCGAGCGCTTGTTTCTCTCCGATAAGGCGATTTTTGATGGCAGTGTAGCGATTAGGGGTGGGGTTCCTGTCTGTTTCCCGCAGTTTTCGAGCTTGGGTGATTTGCCTAAGCACGGTTTTGTCCGTACGCGTGAATGGACAGTCAACACCGAACGTTGTGCCGATGACTTTGCGCTGGTGACCATGGAAATCAGCGATGACGAAGCGACACGGGCAATCTGGCCACATGCGTTCACGGCTGAAATTACACTGATGCTGGAAGTTGACCGGATCGATATCGAATTCTGTGTGACCAATACCGGCGGCAGCGCATTTGAATTTACAGCTGCGCTACATTCCTATCTGCGCCAGACGCAGGTTGAGGATGTCGTGATCGAAGGGCTGTATGGTCATCATTATCGTGATGCAGCCAACGATAACGTTGTGGTGCGCGACAGCGGCATTGAGCTGACGATTGAAGATGAGACCGATCGGGTTTATCACGATGTGCAGCGGCCGCAAAAACTCAATGCCGGCAATCTGAGTTTGACGGTTGAGAATCAGGGCTTCCCCGACGTGGTGGTCTGGAATCCGTGGGTTGAGCAATGCGCCCAGCTCAAGGATATGCCGGCCGACGGCTGGAAACACATGCTCTGCGTTGAAGCTGCAGTGGTTCAACATCCGGTTAGCCTGCCTCCCGGTGAGGAGTGGTATGGCCGCCAGACCTTGGTCGTTGCCTGATCGCTTGTTGCTTTCTGATTCATCAACTATCATCAACTGATGCAGATTTGGCTTCGTAAAATCTCTCGTGTTGTTTTGCTGGTCATGCTGGCCACCGTCTTTTCGCCGAGTTTCGGTTGGGAGGCGGCGGAAGCGATGTCTTCGCACGAGCACGCTGTGGCCACAGAACATGAACATCATGATGACGCGATGGCAGCGGTAAGTCCCGCTGAAGATTGCGCTGATACCCAGCATCATTGCTGCCCCGGCCATCAGTTGGGGCATATGCAGGCCAGTATTGTCAAAGGACTGAGCTTGCCTTTGCCAGTAGCGGATAACCGCTTGAGCGGTTTTCTCAGTAGCCGTTTTACATCATATGTCCCCGAAGGGCTGGAACGTCCGCCCAGAGATCACTTCGCCTGAACGTCGGCGGCGTGCCAGCTTTTTCCCCTGAGTTTTTGAAGGCCCGAATGGGCTGATCTGGCCTACCGCCGGTTGATTATTGTTTCAGCCGGAGGATTACCATGCGCACCTATTTTTGGGTCGCCCTATTGCTCGTTACCGCCTTGCCGGCGCGTGGCGAGACGATTACCACTTTGAATCAGGCCTATGCTGCGGCCTGGCAGCGCCAGCCTGTTGTGCAGGCCGCTGTCGAACGGCAAAGCGCGCTGCGTTCACGCCGTTCAGCGGCCGATGCTTTGACCCCTGAACCACCCAGTGTCGAACTGGGGGGACGGACAGATCGCTGGAATAGCCAGCGGGGCGCTACCGAGCAGGAAATTGGTCTGGTCCTGCCACTTTGGTTGCCGGGCGAACGTAGCGGCAGTCAGGCTTTGGCCGATGCCGAAATCAATGCGCTTGACGGGCGGATGGCTGCCTTGCGTCTGCAGTTGGCGGGCGAGGTACGAGATGCCTGGTGGAACTGGCAGTTGGCCAGTAATGAACGTGCACTTTCCATCCAGCGTGTTGCAGCGGCAAGCCGTTTGCGTGATGACGTTGTGCGGCGGGTCAATGCGGGGGATTTGTCCCGTGCGGACCGGCATCAGGCCGAAGGTGTCTTGGCAACAGCGCAGGCACAGCAGGCGGAGGCTGAGTCAGCCAGCGTATTAGCGCGTTCCCGGCTACAGGCGCTGGTTGGGCAGATTCCTGCCGAGTCGGATGTGATCTCCGAACCGGTGGCAGATTTGTTGCCGGTTAATCAATCGGCTGATGATCATCCCGGTTTGCGGGCATTGCAGGCCCGTGGTGATGTGTCGCGGCGTAGCTTGGAACTGGCCCGGGCGCGCACGCGGAATAGTCCGGAGATTGCGCTGGGTACCCGTCGCGAACGTTCGGTGAGTGGTGAGGCGATGGATCAGACCTGGGCCTTGGCATTGCGCATACCGTTTTCTTCTGGGGCGCGCAACGATGCACGCATTTCAGAAGCCAATGCCGACCTGATCGAAAGCACCCTGCAATATGACCGAGAGCGTGAACGTCTGAGCCATGAGCGCTCTGCTGCAGAAGTCCGTTTGTCATCGGCCAGAAGCCAGCTGAGCGCAGCCGAACTCCGGGCGCGTCTGGCGATTGAAAACCGGGGCTTCTTCGAAAAATCCTTCCGCTTGGGTGAAACCGATTTGCCGACCCGCTTGCGGATTGAGCTTGAAGCTTTTGAGGCCGAGCGGCAAGCCAGCCGGGCGCAGATCAATCTGGCGCAAAGCATTTCCACCTATTGACAGGTCCTTGGCCTGTTGCCGGAATGAGTAAGGAATCAAAAATGAAAAAATGCCTTTTTAGGCTGTGCACCGTAGCACTCCTTGGTTTTGCTTCACCGGCGGCTTTGGCGCTTGAAATGCCGATGCAAACGCCGGTGGTGATTGCTGATAGTGAGAGTTTTGAACTGGTCGGGCGATTGGAAGCCGAGGGGTTCGTGATTTTTGTCGATCGTGCGGCGAGCAATGCACCGGTACTGAATGCCGTACTTGAGGTTGAGCAAGCGGGGCAAAAGGCGATAGCGCGCTTTCGTCCTGAGTCAGGTGATTACCTGATCGCCGACGCCAACTGGCTTAAGGCCTTGCGTCAGCCGGGTGATTTTCCTCTGGCGTTCACCTTGCAAGCCGGTGACGAGGCTGATTTGCTGGCTGCCGACTTGGTTGTTGTTGGACCGTTAGCTGAAGCAGGTCTGTTGCCGCGCTGGGGTTTGGGGCGGTTTGCCTCATTTGGCTTGCTACTTGTTGTTTTGGCCGGAATGGCGTTTTTTATCAGACGCCGCAAGGCAGGAAAAGGCGGTGCAGCATGAAACCGATTTCATTATTTTTGGTGAGCCTACTGATCGTATCTGCCTCGCCTGCTTTGGCCCATGAGGGGCATGACCATGCTGATGAAAAGAAGGCTCTCCTTAATCTCGGCAATGTGCCGCAGCGTTTGTCGGACGGTACGGTGTTTCTGCCCAAGTCAGCCCAACGCAGCATGAGCATATTGACGCAGCAACTGGTCGATGAAACGGCGCCCAAGGTCATTGAGCTGGCCGGGCGGGTGATCATGGACCCGCATTTGGGCGGGCGGGTGCAGGCGATGATTCCCGGGCGGATTGAAGCGGCTGGCGAACATGGGCTGCCGGCAGCGGGTAGCAAAGTGAAAAAAGGTGATTTGCTGGCTTGGGTTACCCCCTCAACCGGGCAGCTTGAACGCTCGAATCAATCCGCCTTGCTGGCTGAGTTGAAGGCCAGTCTTGGCTTGGCCGAGAAGCGGGTGCGGCGGCTGAATGAGTTGGCTGATACGGTGCCGCGCAAGGAAATTGAAATCGCCGAGAGTGATGTGGTCAGCCTGCGCGGACGGATTGGCGCTGTGTCCTCCGGTTTGTCGGGCCGTGAAGCCTTGCGTGCGCCGGTTAGTGGGGTAGTTGCGGCAAGTAATGCCGTGGTCGGCCAGGTTGTTGAGTCGAAAGAGCTGATTTTTGAAATTATTGACCCGGATAGCCTGCATATTGAAGCCAGTGCCTATGAAACCTTGGCACTTGACGATGTCGATGCGGCTACGGTGGCGATTGGTGATCGCTCGGTGCCGCTGGTTTTTGTGGGTGCCAGCCGGCGTTTGCGGGAGCAGGCTTTGCCGCTGATTTTTGAAAACCACGCAGTAGGCGCAGGTTTGGCCTTGCCGCTGGGGCAGCCGGTCAAGGTTCAGGTAAGGATGAAATCAGTCATTAAGGGGATGCCAGTGCCGATGTCAGCCTTGGCGCGGAATCCTGCCAATGAGGTCATCGTCTGGGTCAAGAAATCTCCGGAGCGTTTCGAGTCTCGGCCGGTTCAGACCTTGCCGCTGGATGGCATTAGGGTCATCGTCGGGCAAGGCTTGAAGTCCGGTGAACGTATTGTTGTTCAGGGTGCTTCCCTGATCAGCCAGATTCGCTAGGAGGCCGCAGATGTTTCAATGGCTTGTAGAAAAAAGTCTGGCCAATCGGCTGTTTGTCCTTGCTGTCAGTGTCGTGTTGATGGCCTACGGGGGCTTTCAGTTGGGGCGCTTGCCGGTCGATGTTTTTCCTGATCTGAACAAACCGACCATCACCCTGATGACCGAAGCGGGCGGCATGGCGCCGGAAGAGGTCGAGCAACTGATCAGTTTTCCGCTCGAAACAGCGATGAGCGGCTTGCCCGGTGTGGCCGGAATTCGTTCCGTGTCGAGTGCCGGCTTGTCTATCCTTTATGTCTCGTTTGACTGGGGGGTTGAGATTTACCGGGCCCGGCAAATGGTCAGTGAACGCTTGGCCGGGATGGAGGCAGCATTGCCGACGGGTGTCGTGCCGCGTATGGGGCCGGTATCGTCGATCATGGGTGAGATCATGCTGCTGGCGATTCCCGTGGCGGAGGAGGGCGGTGATCCCAAGCAGGTGCGTGAATACGCTGACTGGGTTCTGCGCCCCCGTTTGCTGGCGATTTCAGGGGTGTCGCAGGTGATACCTCTGGGCGGCGAGGTCCGGCAGTTTCAGGTTCAGCCCGATACGCGACGGATGGCCGATTTGGGTATTTCTCTTGAACAGCTTGAGAGTGCCTTGAAAGGCTTTGCGGCGAATACTTCTGGTGGGTTTCTTGAACTCAATGGCCGGGAATACCTGATTCGTCACCTCGGGCGTAGCGCCCGGCTGGATGATCTGAAAAATCTCGCGCTGACTGCACGGGCCGGGCAGTCCATTTTGCTTAGGCAGGTTGCTGATGTGGGTTTTGCCGCAGCAATCCGGCGCGGCGATGGTGGCTTTAATGGCGGCTCCGCAGTGATTTTGAGCATACAGAAGCAACCGGCGGCAGATACGGTGGACCTGAGTAAACGCATAGAAAGCGCGATTGCCGACCTCAAGCCCAGCCTGCCCAAGGGTATGGCGATGCCGCAGGTGATCTTCCGACAGGCCGATTTCATTGAGGCTTCCATCGGCAATCTGGAAGCCAAGCTGTTGCTGGCCGGGTGTCTGGTTGCTGGCATCCTGTTTTTCTTCCTCGGTAACTTCCGCACCATGCTGATTTCACTGACGGCGATCCCGCTGTCAATTTTGATCGCTGTGCTGGTTTTTCATTGGATGGGGCTGTCGATCAATACGATGACGCTGGGCGGCTTGGCGATTGCGATTGGCGAGCTGGTCGATGATGCAGTGGTCGATGTCGAGAATATTCTTCGTCGCCTGCGTGAAAAAGCGGCGGCTGGCGAGAAATACTCGGTTTTCGATACGGTGGTTGCGGCCTCGCTTGAAGTACGCACGGCGATTGTTTATGCGACGCTGATCATTGCACTGGTGTTCGTACCGCTTTTTGCTTTGCCTGGTATTGAAGGCCGACTGTTTGTGCCGCTCGGTATTGCCTACATTGTTTCCATTCTGGCGTCACTGGCGGTGTCGGTTTTCCTGACGCCGGTGCTGTGTGCCTATTTGTTGCCGGGGCTGATTGCCAGCGAACACCATGAAACGCGTCTGGTCAGCTGGCTCAAGAGGCAATACTCAAGACTATTGCAGCAGGTTTTGGCCGCGCCGCGTGGGCCGGTCGCCATTTCTGCCGCAGTTGTTGTGCTGGCGATTGCCTCCGTGCCATTTTTCCCAACTACGTTTTTGCCTCCATTCAATGAAGGCTCAATCACCCTCGGTATGCGTTTGAATCCGGGGGCGACCTTGGCCGAGTCGATCCGGATTTCAGGAATTGCCGAAGTCGCGCTACGCGGTATTCCGGAAATTGACAGCATAGGTCGGCGTACCGGGCGGGCGGAACTTGATGAGCACGCCGAAGGGGTTCATGTTTCAGAGCTGGAGATACGTTTGAAGGACAAAGGGCGGAGCAAAGCGGAAATTTACGCTGATATTCGCCAGCGTCTGAAAGACCTGCCAGCGACGATCAACCTTGGGCAGCCCATTTCGCATCGCATCGACCACATGCTCTCCGGGGTGAGGGCGCAGATTGCCATCAAGATTTACGGCGAAGACCTCGATACCCTGCGCGCTCAGGCCGGTTTGTTGCGTGAGCGTCTGGCCAAAATACCGGGCATGGCTGATCTGGAAATTGAAAAGCAGGTCCTGGCGCCGCAGATCAAGGTCAGGGTCGATTTTGAAGCGGCGTCGCGCTACGGTATTTCAACGGCGCAACTGACCCGTACCCTGCAGACGCTGGTCGATGGCGAAAAAGTGACGCAGATCGTCGAAGGTAACCGGCGTTTTGATCTGGTGGTTCGTCTGCCGGAAACAGCACGTTCGCTTGAGGGGCTGAAAAATCTGCTGATTGAAACACCGGGCGGGCGGATTCCCTTGTCGATGCTGGCCAGTATTGAGGATGCTGATGGGCCGAATCAGATCACCCGGGACGATGGTCGGCGGCGGATTGTGATTTCTGCCAATGCGCAGGATAGAGCCTTGTCGGCGGTGGTGGCTGATCTACGCGAGTCGATCAAACAGTTTCCGCTACCGGAAGGCTATTTCATCACGCTGGGTGGTCAGTTTAAAGCGCAGGAAGAGGCTGCGCGGTTGATTTCAATGCTTGCCATTGGCTCGGCCATTCTGATTTTTCTCGTGTTGTTCAGCCGCTACCAGTCTTCGGTGCTGGCTTTGCTGATTATGGCCAATGTACCGCTGGCGCTGGTCGGTAGCGTTGCTGGGTTGTGGTTGTCCGGCCAGCCGCTGTCGATTGCTGCCTTGATCGGGTTCATCACCTTGGCTGGGATCTCGACCCGAAATGGCATTCTCAAGGTCAGTCATTACCTCAACTTGATGCGTTTTGAGGGCGAATCCTTTAGTCAGGCAATGATCATTCGTGGTTCGCTAGAACGCCTGACGCCGGTCTTGATGACAGCACTGGTTGCAGCTTTTGCCTTGTCGCCGCTGCTGTTTGAAGCGGAACAGCCGGGGACAGAAATTTTGCATCCGGTCGCTGTAGTGATTTTTTCCGGGCTGATCAGCTCGACCTTGCTCGACACCTTTGTTACCCCGGCGCTGTTCTGGCTATTTGGCCGAAAACCAGCCGAGCGGCTGGCGAATCAACAAGTTAATGACGCATTTTGATTACTTCAATCAGGAGAAAGATCATGATTAAATTTATTACAACCCTGCTGTTGGCTGCTTCAATCGGTACCTATGGTGGAGCAGCATTGGCCCATGCCGAACATGGTCAGCCGCAACAGGGGGGCGTTGTCGCAGAAGCAGGCGAGGCTCAGTTTGAGATTGTTGCCAAGGCTGGCAAGCTGACTGTATTTGTCACCAGTCATGGCACACCGCTCGCAACCGCCGGGGCAAGCGGCAAACTGACCGTTCTGGCCGGAACGAATAAACAGGAAATTGAATTGAAACCGGATGGTGATAACCGGATGGCCGGGCAGGGTAATTTGCCACCTGAAGCAAAGCTCTTGGTGGCGATTCAACTGCCGGGGAAAAAGCCCCTGCAGGCGCGTGCGGTAGCCAAGTAAAACTTAGCTTATCCGGCCGATTATGGTGGCGCTTGATTATTAATAGACAAGTGGTCTAATATCGGCCGGATGAGTTTGAATTTATCCCTTCCCAAGCGCCCGCGCGGTCGTCCGGCCAGCAATGGCCTGCCTTACGCGAACACTCGCGAGCAACTGATCCGCAGTGGCATTGAGCTGCTGACCCGGCAAGGCGTCAGTGGCATCACGCTGGATGACATCCTCAAGCAGGCTGAGGTGCCGAAGGGGTCTTTCTATCACTACTTCGCCAGCAAGGATGCTTTGGTTGCGGCGGCGCTCAATGGCTATGCCGATTACTTTATTGGCAAGCTGGAAAAACATTTCAACAATCCCGAATTAGCACCCTTGGCCCGCCTGGCAGCTTTTGTTGATGACGCCTGTCGTGGGGTGGAGCGCTATGAATTCACGCGTGGCTGTCTAGTCGGCAACCTTGGGCAAGAGGTTGGTTGCCTCAACGAAACCTTACATCTCCGGCTGGAAGCAATTTTGCAGGAGTGGGAACACGCCCTGAGTGCGTGCCTTCAGGCTTCCTGCGCCGCCGGGGAGTTGTCTGCAGAGGCTGATTGCGATGCGCTGTCGCACGCTTTTTGGGTCGGTTGGGAGGGGGCGATATTGCGCGCCCGACTACTACGGTCGACTGCGCCAATGCAGGCTTTTTTCAAGTTTTTTATTCAGGCTTTGCCCCGGCCAAAATCTAGCTGATTTTTAAAATACAAATTAAAACGAAAGAGTACCCAACATGTTCAAGGGAATTTTGATCACCAAGGATGATTCGGCTTATCAGGCTGTTTTTCAGTTGATTGACGATGCAGTATTGCCCGAAGGTGACGTAACGGTAAAAGTTGAGTGGAGCACGCTTAACTACAAGGATGGCTTGGCAATTACCGGCAAATCGCCGGTGGTGCGGCGTTTTCCTATGGTGCCGGGGATCGACTTTGCCGGCACGGTGGTTGAAAGCGCTAATGCGGCATGGAAAACAGGTGACCGCGTCATTCTTAATGGCTGGGGTGTGGGGGAAACGCATTGTGGTGGTCTGGCAGAAATGGCCCGCGTTAAGGGCGAATGGCTGGTGCCGCTGCCGGTCGCATTTACGACACGTCAGGCGATGGCGATTGGTACGGCGGGTTACACCGCCATGCTCTGCGTACTGGCGCTTGAAAAGCACGGCATCAAGCCGGCAGATGGTGAGATTCTGGTCACTGGGGCGAATGGCGGGGTTGGCAGTGTCGCCGTGGTTTTGCTCGCAAAGCTGGGGTACACCGTAGTTGCTTCTACCGGACGTCCTTCTGAAGCTGAGCACCTAAAGGCACTGGGCGCATCATCGGTGATCGATCGTAGTGAGTTATCTGCACCGGGCAAGCCAATCGGTAAGGAGCGCTGGGCCGGCGTGGTTGATGCGGTCGGTAGCCATACCTTGGCCAATGCCTGTGCCACAACCAAATATCGCGGTGCAGTTGCAGCCTGTGGTCTGGCCGGCGGGATGGATTTTCCAGCAACGGTGGCCCCATTCATCCTGCGCGGCATCACTTTGTACGGCATCGATAGCGTGATGGCACCCCTGGCAGTTCGTCAGGAAGCTTGGGCGCGTTTGGCCAGCGATCTTGATGTTGCGAAGCTTGAAGCGATTACCAGTGAAATTGCGTTGTCCGAGGCCATTGAAGCGGGTGCCAGCTTGCTTGACGGGAAAATTCGTGGGCGTGTTGTGGTTGATGTTAGTCGTTAAGTTTTTTACTTATTTGATCTGCATTAGAGTGGGCTTTGTTTTGCTCAGCTAGGCTGGCTAAATCCTATTATTCTGTCTGCCAATATGACGATTCATCCACTAAGCTTCGCTGTTATCAAACGTGCCCTTGCCGAAGGCTGGCAGATTGCCAATGCGACACGTGGCGTCAGTATCATGTATTCGCTGATTTTTGTGCTGGGCGGGGTGCTCATCATGGGGGGCTTGCTGGCCAAAGGAATGACCCCCTTTATCATCGCTGCTGCCGGCGCTTTCATGCTGGTTGGTCCGCCAATTCTGGCCGGCTTTTTCGGTATAGCTACAACGTACGAGGCAGGTCAGCAAGTTACACCGGCTGCGATATTTGCTGGTTTTTCCAATGCTTCAGGTGCTCTTTTCGCTTTGGCGCTGGTTTGCGGCTTGCTGTTCATGATTTTTGTCACCGATGCGGCGATTCTTTACGCTTATATGGTGGGTGGTGCACCGATCTGGATGGTTGATTTGATTCCGGCGGCAGCCAATGTGGTCAAATTTGTACTATGGGCGAGTGTTTCAGGTTTCGTCGTCGCCCTGTTGCTGTTTTGCGTTTCAGCCTTTTCAGTGCCGCTGTTGTGTGAGCGGCGGGCGGGCTTGGTTCAGTCCGTGGTCTTGAGTGTACGGGTCGTATTCGGTAATTTTTTGCTGGCTGTTTTTTGGGCTTTTTTGCTGTCCACCGTAGTAATCGGCAGTGTGCTCTTGTTGCCCGTTCTCCCGCTGACCTTGCCGTGGCTGGCTTATGCCAGTCGCTCGCTCTACCGTCAGGTCTTGCCGACTGCGTAAGTCGGGCGTGTTGCACTGCGGCAAAGGTATAATCGCTGCCTTTCCGCATTTTTGACACCCGCCGTGACTGCTCTCGACAACGAAATCGCCCGCCGCCGTACTTTTGCCATTATTTCCCACCCTGACGCGGGTAAAACCACGCTGACTGAAAAGCTGCTGTGGTTCGGTGGCGCCATTCAGGTCGCCGGTGAAGTCCGCGCCCGTAAAGCCTCGCGCCATGCGACTTCGGACTGGATGGAACTGGAGAAGCAACGGGGTATTTCGGTCACCTCATCGGTGATGCAGTTCCCTTACCGCGAGTGCATGATCAACCTGCTCGACACACCGGGCCACGAAGACTTTTCGGAAGATACCTACCGCACG
>CAYRBE010000039.1:10696-15334 GCA_964422345.1 uncultured Dechloromonas sp. | reverse complement strand
CATACCGCACTGGACTTCATCACAGATCAACAACCAGCCCTGCGCATCGCACAGCTGGCGCAATTCTTTCTGATAATCCAGCGAAGCAAGATGAATCCCGCCTTCTCCCTGAACAATTTCCAGCATCACGGCAACGATATTCTTGTTGTGCTCAGCAACCGCCTTGATCGCCGCGAGATCATCGTAAGGCACCCGGACAAAGCCCGAAACCAACGGCTCGAAACCAGCTTGCGCCTTGCGGTTGCCGGTTGCGGAGAGGGTCGCCATGGTCCGGCCATGAAAGGCCTTTTCCATCACGATGATGGTCGGCGTTTCAATACCCTTTTTGTGGCCGTAAAAACGTGCCAACTTGATCGCGGCTTCATTCGCCTCACAGCCAGAGTTACAGAAAAATATTTCCTGCATCCCGGAACGTGCTGCCAACTTATCGGAGAGCTGCTCCTGTTCACGAATCTGATACAGATTCGAGGTATGCAGCATCCGCCCGGCCTGCCCGGCAATCGCCGAAACGAGCTTGGGGTGGGCGTGACCGAGTGTAGAGACAGCAATACCGGACAGCGCATCCAGATATTCCTTACCCTCAGTATCGATAATCCGGTTACCCTGTCCGTGGCTAAAGGCCACCGGCAACCGAGCGTAGGTATTCATGACATGGGACATGAGCAAACCTCAAAAAACAAAACGGCGGCCATTGCCGCCGGAACCGCTGCAAACAAAACTGAATTTAATTCCAGAAAAGGTTGCAGAAACCCGAATGTTAAGTGAAAAATAGAGCCTTGTATAGAACGACAAAATCATGCGTATCGCTATTTTTAACCAGAAAGGCGGCGTCGGAAAAACGACGACCGCACTCAACCTAGGCGCAGCACTTTCGCGCGCCGGGAGACCGCCTCTCCTGCTTGATCTTGACCCGCAAGGTCATCTCTCGAGCATTCACGGTCGCGCACCACTGGAAGCCAACCGCAGCCTGTTTGCCTTCTATCAGGACCTGTGCACCCTGAAAGAACTTGAGCTTGACTGGACACATATTGGGCAACTGATTCCGGCGCATCAGCAACTGATCAAAGTTGACTCGATTTTCGGCAAGGGGCCGGCGATTTTGAACAAATTACGCCACGGCCTGGAAACTTTGGAAGAAGTCCATCCTGAGCGCCCATGCATCATTGACTGCTGCCCTTATATCGGCGTACTGGCATTGAATGCCATTTTTGCCAGTGACCGCCTGATTATTCCGGTATCAACCGACTACTTGTCACTGCAAGCCGCAGAACAAATCACCCATACCCTGCAAGTACTGGAACCCGTAATGAAACGCCGGGTAGAACGTCGTTACCTGCTAACTCGCTTCGACCGCCGTCGCCGGATGAGTGATGATGTCAGGAATAAACTTCGTGAGCGCTATGGTGCAGAGGTGCTGGAAACCGTCATTTCAGAAAATGTCTCGGTTGCTGAAAGTCCGTCGCTGAATCAGGACGTCTTCCGACACAACGCATCCAGCCCCGGCGCGCATGACTACAAAAAACTACTTGATGAACTGGTGAGCTGCAACAACCTTTGATTACGCCGTAGCAATCAGATCAACAACATCTTCGTAATTGACATGCCCGTTACGTCGCACAGCCGAAGGTTGTTGAAACTGGCAATCGAGAATTTCGCAGTCGTTGTATATCTGACGGAGTTTACGATTTGCGTCTTCCTGACACTGACCGAAAATAGAAAGATTCTCAACCACGACGCCGCTCCTTGTTCTAATACGAAATAAATATTTCGCAACCTGAGCTGTTTGCATAAAACCCTCAATGGATCAAAGTGATAGCTTCAGTATATGCAGACAATTCTACAAAAACAATCTATCACCTTATGAAATAACAACATTTTCTCAACAAGGTGGCAAGAACGACACACCCCAAAGGCATTCTGCTAGAATGCAAACAGCAAAGGTCGCAACGCCCGCAAACGCAGAGTAGAACAATGACAACAACAGATTCGACCACTTTCATCATTGTTGGCTTAACCAAACAAGGAAAGAAATTTCGTCCCAGCGACTGGGCCGAAAGACTTTGTGGGGTGATGTCTGCATTTGGTGCAGAACGCAAGATGAAATACTCGCCCTACGTCGGCCCCGGTGACTACAACGGGGAAAAAGCCGTTTTTGTTGATGGCCGCCTAGGCGAAATTGAACCCATGGCTTATCGCTTCATGCTGAATTTTGCACAGGATAATGACCTGCAGATTATCGACGGCGTTTGCTCGATCGACGGCAAGAAATAAACAGCAACGTAAAACAGTAAAACAAATTCAAGCAGAAACAAAAATGGCACCCGAAGGTGCCATTTTTTTATTGGATCAAACTAGGATCAGGCAGCAGCAAGTGCCTTGATCTGAGCAGACAGGCGGCTCTTGGTACGAGATGCCTTGTTCTTGTGAATGATCTTTTTGTCAGCAATACGGTCGAGAACCGACACGGACTGCAGGAAGACGCCTTGAGCGGCGGCCTTGTCACCAGACTCGATCGCCTGACGCACACGCTTGATTGCGGTACGCATAGTCGAACGCAGGCTGGCGTTGTGCGAGCGCTGCTTGTCAGCTTGACGGGCGCGCTTGCGTGCTTGTGCGGTATTAGCCATGTAAAGATTCCGAAGTTAAAAACCTAAGCCAAACATTATATAGCAAAACCGGGCGTCACGAACAAGAAAAGGAGGCACATAAGGACTCTATTTCAAAAAAACCTGTAACTACCGAACTTTTATCATCAAATAGCGAGTTCCTTGGGTAGCGGAAATGAGACCCCCTCTTCCACCCCAACCAATTGAGCCACCGAAGCACCGGTTAATTGCTGAATCCGCTCAATAACTTTATTCACCAATATTTCGGGCGCGGAAGCGCCAGCTGAGACACCGACATTGGTTTTTCCAAGCAACCAGTCAGGAACAATTTCATCAGCACAATCGATCAAATAAGACTCCACCCCACGCGCTGACGCCACATCCTTCAAACGTCGCGAATTCGAACTGTTTGGGCTACCGACCACAATCACCAGATCACATTGTTCAGTCAGCGCCTTGATCGCGTCCTGACGATTTTGTGTGGCATAGCAAATATCATCCTTCTTCGGGCCCTGCACCTCAGGAAAATGGGCTTTCAGCGCTGAGATCACCACGGACGCATCATCAACCGACAAGGTCGTCTGAGTGACAAAAGATAGCTGCCCGGGAGAGCTTACTTTTAGATGTTCGACCTCTTCGGCGGTTTCCACCAGATACATGCCATCGCGGCTCTGCCCCATGGTGCCTTCGACCTCCGGGTGCCCCTTATGGCCAATCATGACGACTTCACGCGCCTGACTACGCATCTTGCTGACTTCAACATGGACCTTGGTCACCAGCGGACAGGTCGCATCAAAAACTTTCAAACCACGCTGTTCAGCTTCATCACGCACGGCTTTTGAGACACCGTGGGCACTGAAAATCACCGTACCGCCGGCTGGAATCTCGGTCAATTCCTCGATAAAAACCGCCCCCTTGGCCCGCAGGTCATCACACACAAATTTGTTATGAACCACCTCATGGCGGACATAGATCGGCGCGCCGAATTTTTCCAGCGCCCGTTCAACAATGGTGATGGCTCGCTCGACACCGGCACAGAAACCACGAGGATTGGCGAGGATGACTTGCATTTACATGATCCCGATAATTTTCACCTCGAAGCGGATCGTTTTTCCGGCCATCGGGTGATTGAAGTCAAACAAGCCATGCGTTTCATCCAGCTCGCGCAAGAAGCCTGCAAAGGTGCCTCCGTTCGGGGCGGTGAATTCGACGACAGAATTCTCCTTGAGTTCCATACCTTCGGGCAATCCTTTGCGGGCAATGCGCTCGACCAGACGCGCATTGTGCTGACCAAAGGCTTCATTTGGCTCAAGCTGAAACACAAAAGTTTCCTGCGCCGGCAAACCAATCAGCACCGATTCAAGATTCTCAGCCAGCTGACCGCTACCCATTTGCAGGGTGGCCGGGCTCATATCGAAGGTCGACAAGAACTCGTCACCGTCCAGAGTTGAAATCCGGTAATGCAGGGTCAGATAGCTGTCAGGAAGGACGGTGGTCATCAGTTTTTTCCTCGGTTTTCTTGAATGCTACGGTGCACTGCTCAAAAACGAGCAAAACCGCACCGACGGTAATGGCTGAATCCGCCACATTGAACGCCGGCCAATAGAAACCGGCGGCATGCCATTGAATGAAATCGACCACCGCGCCGAAACGGACGCGGTCGACCACATTGCCGAGCGCCCCGCCCATAATCAGCGCCAGAGCGATTGAAACCAGCTTCTGCTCGGCGCATTTCTTCAGCTCGAGCACAATCCAGCCCGAAACGGCGATGGCCAGCACGGTAAAGAACCAGCGCTGCCAGCCCGGCTGATCAGCCAGAAAGCTGAAGGCGGCACCCGGGTTGTAGGTCAGCACCCAGTTCCAGAAAGGCGCGACGTAAATCGTCTCGCCAAACCGAATATTTTCCAGCACTACCCATTTACTCAGCTGATCAAGCACGATGACCAGCCCGGCCAGTGCATACCAGCGCTTCGCATCAGGCATGCGCGCGCGCCTCGCCTTTACCGTACAGATTGCTGACGCAACGGCCACA
>CAYRBE010000039.1:6083-10596 GCA_964422345.1 uncultured Dechloromonas sp. | reverse complement strand
TCAAGCGATTTGGTGACCTCGGCCCGAACGGTGCGAATCTGCGACCACTTGGTCAGCAGATCACCCTCCGCTTCTGGCTTGGGCAGTTCGTGCCAAGTCTGGAACATGACGGACTGCTCAACATCACCGACCAAGACCTGCCAGACTTCTTCGGCGGTAAAGGACAAGATCGGCGCCATCAGTTTGGTAAAGGCCTGCAGAATGTGCCACAGCGCAGACTGGGCTGAACGACGTGCAGACGAATTCGGCGCCGTGGTGTAGAGACGATCTTTCAGAATATCGAGATAGAAACCACCCAGATCTTCCGAACAAAAGGTCTGGAGCGCCTGCACCACACGATGGAACTCGTAGCGGTCGTAATCAGCCCGGCAGTTTTCCTGCAATTCACGGGTCAGCGCCAGCGCGTAGCGGTCAATTTCCAGCCACTGATCAACCGGCAGCATGTCTTTGGCTGCATCAAAATCAGCAGTATTGGCCAGAACGAAACGCAAGGTATTGCGGATACGGCGATAGCCTTCAACGACGCGCTTGAGGATTTCGTCCGAAATCGTCAGTTCACCGGAGTAGTCGGTCGATGCCGTCCACAAACGGAGGATTTCCGCGCCCATTTTGTCGGAAACCTGCTGCGGGGCAATGACGTTGCCCTTCGATTTCGACATCTTGTGGCCCTTGCCATCGACCACAAAACCGTGGGTGAGCAGCGCCTTGTAGGGCGCGCGGCCATCAATCGCACAACCGGAAAGCAGCGAAGACTGGAACCAGCCGCGATGCTGGTCGGAGCCTTCAAGATAAAGATCAGCCGGGTAAGCCAAATCAGCCGCGTGCGAACCACGCAGGACATGCCAATGCGTCGTACCGGAGTCGAACCAGACGTCGAGCGTGTCCTTCATCTTGATGTACTGATCCGCTTCAGCACCCAGCAACTCAGCCGCATCGAGTTTGAACCAGGCTTCAATGCCTTCTTTTTCAACGCGCAAGGCGACCTGTTCGATCAATTCAGCCGTGCGCGGATGCGGCAGCGCAGTTTCCTTGTGCAGGAAGAAAGGAATTGGCACACCCCAGTTGCGCTGACGGGAAACGCACCAATCCGGACGCGTCCGCATCATTGCTTCCAGACGTGCTCGCCCCCAGGCCGGGAAGAACTGGGTTTCATCGACGGCGCGCTCGGCAATCCAGCGCAGGGTCGAGGCATTCTCGTCCTTCTTGTGCTCCATGCCGATAAACCACTGAGTGGTTGCACGGAATATGATCGGTGTCTTGTGACGCCAGCAATGCGGGTAGCTGTGCTGGATTCTTTCACTTTTAAGCAGTCTACCGCAGCATTCCAGTTCCTTGAGAACCAGTGGATTGGCTTCCCAGACAGTCTTGCCGGCCAGCTCGCCAACCGACATCGCCGGGGTATTACCTAGGAACTTGCCGTCATTACCAACCGGGTTATTGACCGGCAGGCCGTATTTTTTGCCAATTGTGAAGTCGTCTGCGCCATGCGCCGGGGCGGTATGAACCAGACCGGTACCGGCTTCCGTGGTGACGTGGGTGCCGCAAATAATCGCCACATCGCGTTGCTGGAAGGGGTGACGAAGCAAAATCTGGTCAAGCTTGCTGCCTTCGCACGAAGCAATGACTTCGCCGGTCAGTTCGTAACGCTTGAGGCAGGCCTCAGCCAGTTCGCGAACAAGGATCAGCGCGCCCTTCTCAGTCTCGATCAGGTCGTAGGTCAATTCAGGATGAACACTGACCGCCTCGTTAGCTGGCAGGGTCCAAGGAGTGGTGGTCCAGATCACCGCAAATGCCGGGCCGCGCAGGTGCGACAGACCAAACGCTGCCGCCAGCTTGTCGGCGTGGTTGGTGTGCACTTCAAAAGCGACATCAATCGCCGGCGAATTCTTGTCTTCGTACTCAACCTCGGCTTCAGCCAGTGCCGAACCGCAATCCAGACACCAGTTAACCGGCTTCAAACCCTGATAGAGATAGCCTTGATCAAGAATCTTGCCAAGAGCACGCATCTCATCTGCTTCGGCCTTGAAGCTCATGGTCAGGTAGGGATTGCTCCAGTCACCCAGCACACCAAGGCGGATAAAGTCTTTTTTCTGGCGCTCGACCTGCTCGGCCGCATAAGCCCGCGAAAGCTCGCGCACCTTGTCGGCGGGAATGCTCTTGCCGTGCAGCTTTTCAATCTGGTGCTCAATCGGCAGGCCATGACAGTCCCAGCCCGGCACATAGGGCGCATCGAAACCGGACAGTGTCTTTGAGCGAACAATGATGTCCTTCAGTACCTTGTTGACCGCATGACCAATGTGAATATCGCCATTGGCATAGGGCGGGCCATCGTGCAGAACAAACCTTGGCCGTCCGGCACAAACTTCGCGAATCCTCTGATAGAGTTTTTTCTCTTGCCACAGCCCCACCCATTGCGGCTCACGCTTAGGCAAATCGCCCCGCATCGGGAAGGTGGTATCAGGAAGATTCAGGGTGTCTTTGTAATCAGCCATTGTGCATGCTCACAGCTTGAAGAAGTCCCGGGCCGCCACGGCATCTGCCGCGATCTGGGCCTTGAGGGCATCAAAATTGGGGAAACGTTGCTCGTTGCGTAACTTATGAACGAAACGAACGGAAATATGTGCACCGTAAATATCACGGTCAAAATCAAAAAGATGAACTTCGAGCAAGGGACGCGTCCCCCCTACGGTTGGCCGAACGCCGAGATTCGCCACGCCGGGTAATATTTTTTCACCCAATCCGCTCACCTCAACTGCAAAAACCCCGGTCATTGGTAGTGGATTGTGCTTGATGCGAATATTGGCTGTGGCAAATCCCAGTTGGCGACCAATTTTGTCACCGTGAGCCACCCGGCCGTCAATCATGTAAGGCCGCCCAAGAAAACGTGCTGCCTGCGCCATATCACCATTGGCCAATGCAGCTCGGACAGCCGAACTGGATGCTCGCTCACCATCCACCATGACACTTGCCATGGCTTCAACGCTAAAGCCGAACTTCTGCCCCGCCGCCTGCAGCAAAGAGAAATCACCTGTTCGCCCACGGCCAAAGCGGAAATCATCGCCAATGATCAAATACTTCACCTGCAAGCTCTTAACCAGCACCTGCTCGATAAATTCTTCTGCAGTCAGCGCTGAAAAAGCTGCATTAAATGGACAAACCATGGCCTGCCGGGCGCCGTAGTCAGTCAACAACTCGAGTTTTTCACGCAAAGTTGTCAGTCGCGCCGGCGCGGATGCCGGAGCAAAAAATTCACGCGGATGGGGTTCAAAAGTCAGGATGGTCGGCACCAGTTGCAAACGCGCCGAAACCTCAGCCAATTGCTGCATCAAGGCGACGTGCCCGAGGTGCACGCCATCGAAATTGCCGATAGCAAGCACAACAGGAGCAGAAACAGGACGCGAATGACCGCGAAAGACGCGCATGAGCAATGAGGCCAAAAAAACGTTGCATTATAACGGCCTAAGTCACTCGACGCTTATGTGAAATTTGCCACACTTGGCGCCAACGAGCTAAGCAGTCTGTAGTTGATTCGTTATAATCATCAGCCGTATTCAAAACCATTCACTTTCATGCTTGATTTGATCAGCCACGTCGTGGAAATATCTTCGCACCGCGACCGGACCGAGATCAATGCGGCAATGGTTGATACGCTGATGGATCTATTCCATCCACAGCAGTTATGTATTTACCGCTGCTACGCCAACAAAAAGAAAACCGTGGTTTTTGCCTGCGCCGGAGCCGGCCCAGAGGGTAGTTTTGTCCGCAACGCATATCTTCCCGATCACGCCCACTGCTTCAAGATTGAGCGCAACCCCCTACTCAATAGATGCCGCAAGGAAATGTCGGCAGTAATTGATTTTACTGATGATGGCTTGCACCGCATCGCATTTCCCGTAATCCGTCTGGATGAGCCGGTCTATATCATCGAACTCACACTTACCAACGAGTTCTCAGCAGATCAGCGCGTCACGCTGATGGGCCTGATTGAATATTTCGGCAACCACATTGCCCTACTCGATTACGGCGAAGCCGATACGCTCACCGACTTGTCCAGCCGCAAGACTTTTGACAAACATCTGTTTGAACTACTAGGCAAAGCCAGTCATGACGACCGGCATGACGCCTTCACAGAGACGCCGGCTCGACGATTAAGCGAACAAGAGTCGACTAACCACTGGTTGGCAATTTGCGATATTGACCATTTCAAACAGGTCAATGACACCTACGGGCACCTGATTGGTGATGAAGTCCTGATCCTGCTGGCGCAATTGATGCGGCAATCCTTCCGCTTCGACGACCAACTTTTTCGCTTTGGTGGCGAAGAGTTCATCGCACTACTCCAACCCGCCAATATGGAATCAGCACTCGCCACGCTAGAACGTTTTCGGGCCAATGTTGAGGCAGAGATTTTCAGCCGTGTGGGTCACGTCACAATCAGCATCGGTTTCAGCCGCCTGCTCCCCAATGACACGCCAACCGATGTCATCGACCGCGCCGACGAAGCGCTTTATTT
>CAYRBE010000039.1:0-5983 GCA_964422345.1 uncultured Dechloromonas sp. | reverse complement strand
CTCATCTTCCATTTCCCTTCGATTGTACGAATAGGAATTTCGATGCCGACAATCGCCTTGAGTTGGGTCGCTATATAGTCATCCGGCGCATCGGAGACCTTCCATGGATGTACCCGTCCGCTTTCATGCTGGCTGGTCATTTCGTCAATTTGTGCCCGAACCCAAGCAGCATCATCCATAAGCTGCGGCTTGCCTCTCACCTGCACCATCGAAAAATTCCAAGTTGGAACAACCTTGCCGTGTTCCGCCTTCGAGGGATACCACGATGGCGTCACGTAGCATTCAGGCCCCTGAAAGACGACCAGAACCTCGGCACCCTCACGAAGCTCATCAAGCTGTTTGTTGCCTCGTGCAAGATGGGCGCGCAATATGCCACTCTCCCCGCCACTATGAAGTGAAAACGGAATCAAGTTGGCAATCAGGCCATTACTACCGGCGGTAATCAGCGTCGCCAGCGGATGAGCCCTAATCAGGTCGCACAGAACGTTCAGGCGCTCTTCTCGAAACAAACCCGGACAATGCATCTCAGCTCCTTTCGTACGTTTATTCGAAAACGAATTTTTACGCACAACTGGACTATTATTAATAGCCAGATACAAATAAATTTAATAGACCAGTTAAAGCAACTGTGGAGTACCAGCCTATGCCGAAGCGACAGTATTTGATAGAAATCCCAGCGCTTGGGGCCATTGACCGCACTCAAGGAAACATAGGAAAACAGCTATCTGAAGCACTACGCAAAGCGATATTCAGAGGTGAACTGGTTGCCGGTGAGCGCCTGCCATCGACCAGAGCCTTAGCAGAGTCACTGAAATTATCACGCGGAACAGTAACCGAAGCTTACGCACAACTAATCGCTGAAGGCTATCTGGTGACGCAGGCAGGTGCCAGCACACGGATAGCGGCGCCCCACCATAAATCCAACATCGCCACACAAAAATTTGCCGGCGGTGATGGCGCTTATCCATCACACCCTCCCGAATCAGCCAGACAGTATGCCGCAATCGCCGAGAGCCTTGCGCCACTGCCATCAATACCTTTCTCTATCGCTGTACCCGAGGGTGAAGTGGCGATGGATGATCACTGGCGAAGACTTGGCAACCGCGTTCGGGCATCACAATCAGCTGCACCTGCCGGCTATTCAGACCCAAGAGGGCTTTTGGCGTTACGCAAAGAAATTGCAATCTACCTGCGTAAAGCACGGGCGGTGAGCTGCCACCCTGAGAACATCATTATCACCGAAGGAACCCAGCAGGGCCTCTATTTGACAGCCAAGGTACTGTTGGCGGCCGGCGACACGGCGTGGGTAGAAGACCCCGCCTACCCGGGGCTGACCGCAGTTTTGGAAGAGCGCGGCATCAAGATGCAGCGAATAGCAGTGGACGCATCAGGATTCAATGTAGCCAAAGCAATTGAGACCGCCCCCAATGCCAAACTTGCATTTGTAACCCCCTCGCACCAATACCCGATGGGTATGCCCTTGAGCATGCCAAGGCGTCTGGCACTTGTCGAATGGGCCAAAAATCATAATGGGTGGATTGTCGAAGACGACTATGACAGCGAATTGCGCTATGCCGGCCAGCCATTCCCGGCCATGCAAGGCTTGGATAGCAATAGGGTGATCTATCTAGGAACATTCAGCAAGGTATTGGCGCCATCACTTCGACTAGGCTACCTCGTGGCACCTGACTGCTTGGTGGACGCTTTTATCGGCGCTCGCGCATTGATCGGTAGAGGCTCACCATGTACCGAACAGCACCTCATCGCTGCCTATATGAAAGAAGGCTACTTCGAAACCCATATCCGGCGCATCCGTAACATCTACGGCCAACGACGCCAGATACTAATTCAGGCGCTAAAACTCAAAATACCGGAGTTACAAATTCAACCTAGCGATCAGGGAATGCACCTTGTAGCCTTGCTTCCGACGGGACTCAATGATGTAGCGGTTGCAGCGGCTGCCCGCAAGACAGGTATCGCCCTGAGAGCGCTATCGCCGATGTGCTCAAACGAGCTACAACTTTCCGGGCTGATGTTTGGCTTTGGCGGTTTCTCTGCCGAGCAGCTGAAATCCAGCGTACTTAAATTACGATTAGTGCTCGATACCCTTTAGCCGATGGAAGCCAACTTAGATTTTGGCCCGGGCGGGTGCTTGATAAAGTATTGTTTTACGCCACGAACAATCGCTTCGGCCAGCTTTTCCTGATAGGCATCATCATTCAAACGGCGCTCTTCTTCCGGATTGGAAATAAAGGCTGTTTCAATCAACGCAGAAGGAATATCCGGCGCTTTTAACACGGCAAAACTAGCTTGCTCGACGTGGTTTTTGTGCAGGGTATTGATATGCCCCAATTCACCCAACAGGAATTTACCCAGTTTCAAACTGTCGTTAATGGTGGCTGTTTGCGACAAATCGAGCAGAGTGCGCGCCAGAAAGAGGTCTTTCGCACCGAGATTCACCCCACCGACTAGATCAGCCTCGTTCTCACGTTGAGCGAGCAATCGTGCCTGCGTACTTGTCGCCCCACGTTCTGACAAAACAAAAACAGAGGAACCACGCGCATCCGGCTTGATCCAGGCATCGGCATGAATCGACAAAAACAGATCAGACTGCACCCGTCGCGCCTTTTGCACCCGCATCTGGAGCGGCACAAAGAAATCAGAATCCCGCGTCAGCACGGCACGCATGTTCGGCTCGGCATCAATCCGTGCCTTGAGTCGCTTGGCGACCTGAAGCGTGACGTTTTTTTCCTG
This sequence comes from uncultured Dechloromonas sp., assembly GCA_964422345.1. Taxonomy (GTDB): domain Bacteria; phylum Pseudomonadota; class Gammaproteobacteria; order Burkholderiales; family Rhodocyclaceae; genus Azonexus. The sequence goes on along the minus strand of CAYRBE010000039.1, from coordinate 3,229 downwards.
CGAACCGCCTTTACCGATCGCCCCCGGATCCTCACCACCGTGCCCCGGGTCAAGGGTGATCGTCACCATGCGATCAACGATCGGCTTGCCAGTTTTCTTACTGGTAATCACCTCAGGCGCTTCAATCGGCTTGTCGGCACGCGTCAAACCAACGTCTTCAAGCTTTTTCTCTACCTGAGCGACCTCCTGCTCCATTCGCCAAGGCTCAACCGCCTCCTTGCGACCTTCAAGCAGCGACATCAATGGATCAACCGGCACCACGGGGTAAACATCAAGCACCAGACGGTGGCCGTATTCTCCAGCTGGCGCCAAGCTAAACACCTGCGGCGTGACCTTGGTTTTCAGCTCCATGACCAGACGCACGACGCCCGGTTTGAAGCGCCCTGCCCGCAGGAGTTTGATATATGGATCGTCAGTAGCAACCTTGCGCGCCAGACTATCGAGCACGCTATTGAATTCTACGCCCTCAATATCAACAACCAGTCGATCCGGGTTTTCAACCAAAAAATGGGTGTATTTAAGCTGGCCTTGATGCTCAAGGGTGACACGGGTGTAATCAGCCGCTGGCCAGATACGCACTGCAAGAACAGACGGCAGCTTGGAAGCCGCCCCGGCCACAGGCGAAACAGAAAGGATCAGCGAGGCGCCGGCATAGCGGAGCAGTTGTCGTCGCCCAAGGCTGAGGTGAGTGCCTTTAAACACTGCGCCCCTTTCGATGTATTTGCCACGGCCTCGAGGACACGCCCGAGACCCTCATGATGAAGGCGCAACCGCAGGTCTGGCGGCGGAACGCAGCCAGTAGCATGTTCCGGCCACTCGACCAAACAGACTGCAGTGTCATTAAAGTGTTCGCTAAAGCCCGCATCGAGAAACTCCTCGGGTGACTGAAAACGATAAAAATCAAAGTGATATAAGTATAAGCTCGAAATCACGTAAACTTCAACCAGAGAATACGTCGGGCTTTTTACCGGCCCGGCATAACCTAGCGCCCGAATCAGGGCACGAACCAGTGTCGTCTTGCCCGCGCCGAGGTCACCTTCAAGAAAAACAACCAGCCCGGGCTGCAAGGCCGGCGCGAGTATTTCACCGAGGCGCTGGGTTGCAGCCTCGTCGGGCAAGGGGAAAACAGCGGTAAGATCAGGGCTATGCACGTTCACGACTCCACGGATAATCACGCCGCACTCAAGGAAAAAATCCGCGAGGCGGGAAAAAAGCTCGGTTTTTCTGCCATTGGCGTTGCTCGGGCAAAACCCGGCAAAGCAGTCGATGGCTTGCGACAATGGCTGGCCGAAGGCTGCCACGGCGAGATGGATTATATGGCCCGCCATGCCGATTTGCGCGCCGAGCCGCAATTGCTCCATCCCGGAACGCTAACCGTCATTTCCGCTGCAATCGACTACCTGCCCCATGAAAAAACCACCGAACAAGCCGGACAAGCAGCGATTTCCCGCTATGCGCAAGGCCGCGATTATCACAAGCTGATCCGCAATCGCCTGCAAAAACTGGCGGACGAAATAACCGCGCTGATCGGCCCTTTCGGCTACCGCGTCTTCTCCGACTCAGCCCCGGTCATGGAAGTTGAATTTGCCCGCCAGGCAGGGCTAGGCTGGCGAGGAAAACACACACTGCTCCTGTCGAAACAAGGTTCCTGGCGCTTTCTCGGCGACATTTACACCGACCTCCCGCTCACCCCTGATGCGCCGATCGAAGAACATTGCGGCACCTGTACGGCCTGCATCACTGCCTGCCCGACTCAAGCGATCATCGCCCCCTACAAGGTCGATGCCCGGCGCTGCATTTCCTACCTGACCATCGAACTCGCCGGCAGCATCCCGGAAGAATTCCGGCCGCTGCTCGGCAACCGGATTTATGGCTGCGATGACTGTCAGTTATGCTGCCCGTGGAATCGCTTTGCCCAGTTGGGCGACCCGGAATTCCAGCCACGCCACGGCCTCGATTCGGCGGCACTGATTGATCTGTTTGCCTGGACTGAGGATGAGTTCAACCACAAGCTGGCCGGCAACCCGATCCGCCGCATTGGCCATGAACAGTGGTTGCGGAATATCGCCGTAGCGCTGGGTAATGCACCGGCATCCGCCGGGGTGCTAGCGGCACTGCAGAGCCATGCCAACCACACTTCACCCGTAGTCCGCGAACACGTAGTCTGGGCTTTAAATCAGCAGGCAGAAAAGACCAAAAGCCTGAATTGAAAATTGCCTTTTTGGGCTGTGCACCGTAGGACAAGTCGTTGGTACTTTGCGGGTCGCAATTGCCTCTAATCACGGGGGCAAATGTGGTGATTTTTGGCTGACTACCCCAGTTGTATTAGGCTGGCGACCTTATGGCGGCTTATACTTTTGAGCACTTCATAAAACACTTATATACAATGTTTAACCAACCCGACAAATCACAACTGTTTCAGATCAAGTGCGTCCTTTTCATGATCTGCCTGCTTCCTTTAGGGCGACTGCTCTGGGCTGCGTACAGTAATAACCTCGGGCCGGAGCCGATTGAATTTGTTCAACGCTGGACGGGAATCTGGACATTCAACTTGCTCCTCATCACGCTGAGCATCTCCCCTCTGCGTGCCGCCACAGAAAGACACTGGCTAATCAGGCTACGCCGCCTCTTTGGGCTATTCACCTTCTTTTATGCGGGATTACATTTTCTTTCGTTCATCGGCTTTGACCATGATTTTTCAATCGACGCAATCGCCAGAGATATCTTCAAACGCCCGTTCGTAACTGCGGGATTTGCTGCCTTTCTACTGTTAATTCCGCTCGCTGCGACCTCAAACCAGTGGGCCATTCGCTGGCTGGGTGGGCGAAAATGGCAGGAACTGCACCGTAGCATTTACTTGATCGGGATTCTCGCCGCCATTCATTACCTCTGGCTTAGCAAGTTTGAGGCGCTTCTTTGGCCCTTGGCCTACTCAGCAGCCTTGGCCCTGTTGCTAACTTGGCGGGTTCAGGAACGGCGGCGCAAGGCCATCCCGGTGCCACAAAAGCAAACAGCCAAGCCGCTGAAATTTTTCAAGCAAAAACCGGATTAATTTCGTTCAAGGTCTGGTTTTGGATCAGCCCATGAACAAAAAACGAAAATTCAATTCGGTTGGTGCGCGTGAGGTCTAAGCAAGCCTATTGAAAGCACCACTTTCAGCTTACGCCACCGGTCGCCCCGAATCACTGCACCACTCGCTCCACGAGCCTGAATAGAGGCGCGATCCGCT
>CAYRBE010000038.1:5673-15410 GCA_964422345.1 uncultured Dechloromonas sp. | reverse complement strand
TTTGTCTCCCCTAAATGGGTGCCGCAAATGGGTGACAACACGGCAGTCATGCAGGGGATCAAAAAGCACAGTGCTACGGTGTACCCGGTTTTAACGCCAAATTTGCAGGGTTTTGATGCGGCAATACAGGCTGGCGCGACTGAAGTTGCCATTTTTGGTGCGGCATCAGAGAGTTTTTCACGGAAAAACATCAATTGTTCTATTGCCGAGAGCCTGAAACGCTTTGAACCCATCCTTTCTGCCGCCAGCGCACTCGAAATCCCCGTGCGCGGCTACGTTTCCTGCGTTGTCGGTTGCCCTTATGAAGGTGCGGTGGCACCAGAGCAAGCCGCCGGTGTGGCTAAAACACTGTTCGACATGGGCTGTTACGAAGTTTCACTCGGTGACACTATAGGCGTCGGCAATCCGGCCAGCATCAGTCGGCTGATCGAAGCCTGCGCTAGGCAAGTCCCCATCGCCAAACTGGCCGGCCATTATCACGACACCTATGGCATGGCGATTGCCAATATTTATGCCTCCCTACAAATGGGCATGGCGACTTTCGACAGTTCAATTGCCGGGCTGGGCGGCTGCCCCTATGCCCAAGGTGCTTCCGGTAACGTTGCCACAGAAGATGTTGTCTACTTGCTGCAAGGACTGGGTATTGATACCGGGATTGATCTGGTTAAACTGGCGGCTATCGGCGACTGGATTTCGCAAGCCATTAACCGCCCGAACGGTGCCAAATCCGGCCGGGCTCTCTGCACAAAAGTAACTTCTTGAGCCTGTTTTCTACCCTCGTTGATTTTCTCAAGCCCAGCGCGCCACTTGATCCGGCGATTATTGATGCGCTTGACCGAATTTCAACGCTGGTAGATCCAATGCTGAAACTGGCCCCGGGATTCGAGAAGCAACTCGCTTTTCCTCTGCAATATGCGCTTGGCTACTGCGATGGCCTGACTGCCGCACTCCCCGGCCCGATCGACATCAATCGGCGGTCTTTTTCAACCGACCCGTTGGTCCATGCGCTGTTTGCAACAGCCGACGACATTGCCCAGATGCTTGGCCGCAGTCAGGATATACGTGATTTTCTAGCCACACCGGAAGGCAAAAATAGCGAACACTTCTATGCTTTGTTTGCTGCCCGCCGTATGCAAAAGAAACAACTTGGAATGGCGCAACACGGCGGCATCATCCAAAACGACGTGCCACAACTCGTCGTCTTTTTTTCCAGCCAGACCCTCGTTGAACCTTCAGCCGATCTGGAAACAACGCAGTCAAAAATTCGCAGACGCGGACTCGAAAGCCTCCTCCATACCTTTCACGACCACGTTGAAACCCTCCGCAATGAACGTAACGGCCTGCGTGCCGATATCTCGGTAGAGCGCGCCCACCACACCACCCTACGCGGCACAACGCCCGGCCGGGAATACGAAGTAGGTACCCGCCATCTGGCTGAACTTGATGCCCGTCTGCGCAAAGATACTGAATTACTCATGCCGGACCAGTTGATTAAGGCGCTGGCAGACTTTCTCAAGCACCCTGAACCGGCCTTACACCTCCAACCCGTCAGCATCACGATTGACCGCCTGGGTGTGGTGCATGATGAATCCAGCGATGACATCAACGTCAACACTCTCAATTTTCCGGAACTAAGCGGCCGGGACAAGCGTCTGTATCTTGCCATGCTTGCCAGATTCAGCCGCGACGAAGCACTAGAAGCAGTAGAAATGGTCCGCGATCAACAACACCGCTTTATGCTAATTTAAATGATCCAATCTCCCTGTATCAACATCTGTAAGATGGATAGACTCACCGGCCTGTGCACTGGCTGTTTTCGCTCAATTGATGAAATCACCCTCTGGTCGCGCACCGATGACGTGACCCGTTCCAAGATACTTGTTAACGTCGCCCTTCGTCGTCAGGCACTTGACGCCGTAAACGGCCAACCTATCACCGAAAACAGTTAGCAAGCGCTCACTATGGACAATAACCAAGAAGATCAATACATCTGCGTCGGCATCTGCATGCTAGACCCGGATTCAGGCTACTGCCAGGGTTGCGGTCGCCCACCACTTGAATCCCCCGGCATTGTTGCCGAACTAATACCAAAACAATACATACCTGTTAGCCACAACGACCCGGACACGCCGGAATGAGCACACCCCTACCCGCAAGCATGCGGGTACTTGAACGCGGCTGGCTTTCTGCCAACAACATCCTCTTTCTGGAAGGGGAAAATGCCAGTCTGGTCGATAGCGGTTATGTCACCCACGCCGATCAAACACTTGAACTGGTCAGCCACGCACTGGATGGCCGACAGCTAACCCGGTTAATCAACACCCACTCACACTCAGACCATATCGGCGGCAATGCAGCGCTACAGGCGCGTTTTGCTTGCGAAATCATCGTTCCGTCCGGCCTACACGCCACGATTGCTGAATGGGACGAAAACGCCCTGCTGCTTTCACCCCTAGGCCAGCAATCCGCCCGCTTTCAGCACGACACGCTGATCGACCCCGGCAGTGAGATCGAAATGGGCGGACTGAACTGGCAAACACTGGCTGTTCCCGGCCACGATATGGAAGCGCTCGGCTACTACAACCCGGAAAAACGCATCCTGATATCCGGCGATGCGCTCTGGGAAAACGGTTTCGGCGTCATTTTCCCCGAACTACTCGGCGAGGCCGAGGGGCTGGCCAGTACCAAAGCCACACTGGAAATGCTCGCCAAACTCCCGATTGATCTGGTCATCCCCGGTCACGGCAGCCCGTTTTCAACGGTTGATATCGCATTCGAGCGCGCTTTTCGCCGTTTGGAGATGTTCACCGCAGACATCGAGAAGCTGGCCTGGCATGGCATCAAAGTAATTGCCTCGTTTGCCATGATGGAAAAGCGCCGCCTACCGCGTAAAGACTTTTCAGCCTTTATAAAAAGCCTACGCTTTGCCGGCGACGTCAATACCCGTTATCTCAGCCTGCCAGCAGATGAACTAGCCAGCCGCATCGAGCGCGAATTACTACTGGTCGGTGCCCTGCGTTTACAAGATGACTGGCTGCTTGCCGGCTAGGCTTTCGGTAGATATTCCTGAACCAGCCTGACCCAATAATTTACCCCCAAGGTCAGCAACTCATCGTTAAAGTCATAATGTGGGTTGTGCAAGGTACAACCACCGGTACCCGGCCCATTACCCAACCAAACGTAACACCCCGGTTTCTCCCGCAACATATAGGCGAAGTCTTCAGCACCCATTGACGGCAGAATGTCAGTAAGTACTCGCTCCTCTCCAAAAACCTTTCCAGCAACCGAGCGGCAGAAATTCGCCTCTGCAAGGCTATTCACCGTCGGTGGGTAACGGTGGTCAAACACAACCTGAATCTGGGCACCATTGGCCGATGCTATACCGCTGCATAAACGCTCAATTGCCCGCTCGACGCCCTCCTGAACTTCTGGCTTGAAGCTGCGTATCGTTCCGCGCAAAACAACTTCTTCAGGAATGATGTTCCAGGCTTCGCCGGCATGAAATTGGGTCACACTAACCACCGCCGATTCACACGGGTGCAGCGTCCGGCTGACCACCGTTTGCAAAGCCTGCACCAGTTGCGCACCAGCAACGATGGAATCAACCCCTTGATGCGGCATCGCGGCGTGGCAGCCGTGACCGCGAATGGTGATTTCAAAAGCGCAGGTACCAGCCATCACCGGCCCCGGCATTACAGCCATTTCGCCGACAGGTATACCCGGCCAGTTGTGCAAGCCAAACACCGCTTCAACGGGGAAACGCTTGAACAAACCATCCTCGATCATCACCGCAGCCCCGCCTTCTGATTCCTCAGCTGGCTGGAAAATAAAAACAGCAATGCCGTCAAAGTCAGGGCTTGCAGCTAGATAGCGTGCCGCCCCCAGCAACATCGCGGTGTGGCCGTCGTGACCACAAGCATGCATTTTTCCAGCGTGGCGCGAGTGGTGAGGAAACTCGTTGAGTTCAGCCAACGGCAAAGCGTCCATATCGGCCCGCAAGCCGATCATCCGCTGCGATGTTCCAGCCCGGATCACCCCTACGACGCCGGTCTTGGCGATCCCGCGATGCACCTCGATGCCGTAACGTTCTAATTCACTGGCAACCAGATCAGCAGTTCTATCCTCATTAAAAGCTAATTCCGGATGCGCATGAATATCCCGGCGCTGCGCGGTCAGTTCGGCCAAAAAAGGCAATTCAAGCAGGGGAAGGGTCACTTGCATGGTCGTCTCCTTGTAGCCTTATATTATGCCGTGGCTTGCCGGCTGGCGCAGCCTTCATTATGCTGCGTATTATGGAACTCATTCTCATTAGCGGCCTGTCCGGCTCCGGCAAGTCCGTCGCCCTCAATCTGCTCGAAGACGCCGGCTATTACTGCGTCGACAACCTACCAGTTGTCATGCTCACCGTCCTTGTCCGCATGCTCAAGGACGAACAGATCAACAAGGTTGCAGTGGCCATTGATGCCCGCTCCGGTGGCGGAATCGAGTTACTCCCTGAAAAGCTAAAAAAACTTTCCGACGAAGGGGTGCTCCCAACCTTCCTCTTTCTCCATGCCAATCCGGAAACCTTGCTCAAGCGTTATTCCGAGTCCCGGCGCCGCCACCCGCTGGCCAGCGCGGGACAAACACTTGAAGAAGCGATCAATGGCGAGAAAGAGTTGCTTGATCCGATTTCCGGCCTCGGCCACCGCATCGACACCAGTGGGCTGAAAGCCAATGCCCTGCGTGAATGGGTGCGCCAATTCATTGAAGCAGAACCAGGTCAGGGGCTGACCCTGATGTTCGAGTCATTTGGCTTCAAACACGGACTGCCGCTCGACGCCGATCTTGTTTTCGACGTGCGCTGCCTGCCCAACCCGCACTACGACCCAGCACTACGCCCGCTGACCGGAAAAGATCAGCCGGTGATCGATTTCCTAAAAGCGGAGGATGAGGTCAGTCGTATGGGTGATGATATTCGCCGTTTTGTCGCTAACTGGTTACCAAGCTACATCCGGGACAATCGTAACTACCTCACCGTTGCTATCGGCTGCACCGGGGGGCAACACCGCTCGGTTTATCTTGCAGAATGGCTGGCCAAAGAGTTCTCACAGCAGGCGCGAGTACTCGTACGCCACCGCACACTGGCCGGTGGATGAGCAAGTGGCTGGCACTGATCCAGCCAGGTGACTGGCTGGTCTTGCTGGCCGGCATAGGACTTGTCGGCATGAGCTTCCCGCTGTTCTGGCAAGGCGGCATGGCTGAAAAAGCTGTCATCCGGCAAGAAGGCAAAGTTTTTGCCGAAATCGATCTGCGTAGCAAAAAGACGATCGAAGTATCCGGCCCTCTCGGCACCACGCTTATCGCTATCGAACCCGGCCGCGCCAAAGTCATTAGCGACCCAAGCCCGCGCCAATACTGCGTTCGCCAAGGCTGGCTGATGCGCCCCGGCGAAATCGCCATCTGCGCCCCTAACCGCGTCAGCCTGCAAATTACCGGACGTACCAAGGTCTATGACTCCATCAGTTATTAAGCTGAGCATCACCGACGAAGACCGGCGGGTTGCCTGGCTGGCGACTGCCGCCGTGACGCTTTCACTGGTCGATGCAGCCATCCCCTCGCCACTACCCGGCGTAAAGCCCGGCTTGGCGAATATCGTGACATTAGTGGTTCTTGCCCGCTATGGTTGGGGAACGGCGGTTTGGGTCAGCGGCCTGCGAATTCTTGCCGGTAGCCTGATGCTTGGCTATTTCCTCGCACCCGGCTTCTTTCTTTCGCTGGCTGGAAGCACCTTGAGTCTGGCCACGCTTGGCGTGGTCATGCACCTACCCCAACGCTGGTTCGGGCCGGTTAGCCTGAGCATATTTGCCGCATTTGCCCATATCGGTGGGCAATTACTCCTTGCCCGCTTCTGGCTTATTCCCCACGACGGTATTTTTTTGCTCACCCCGGTTTTTGCTGCCGCTGCGTTGGTCTTTGGCACCATCAACGGACTGATCGCGGCTAAACTGTTAGCTGAACCTGCGCCTCCGGAATCACCCCATGTCTAAAACAATTTGTCTCGCATTAACTGGTGCTTCGGGCATGCCCTATGGCCTGCGCCTGCTGGAATTATTGCTGGCAGCCGACTGTAAAGTTCAGTTGCTCTATTCGCAGGCAGCACAGATCGTCGCCCGGCAGGAAATGGATCTGGAGCTACCGTCTCGCCCATCCGAAACCAGAGATGCCCTGCTTGCGCGCTTCCCGCAAGCCAAGCCTGAAAATCTTGCGGTCTACGGCAAGGAAGAATGGTTCGCCCCCGTCGCCTCCGGAACCAATCCGCCCGATGCCATGGTGATCTGCCCATGCACCATGGGGACCTTGGGAGCAATAGCTCAAGGGCTGGCTGACAACCTGATTGAACGCGCGGCTGATGTGGTCCTCAAGGAAGGCCGAAAACTGGTCTTGGTTCCACGTGAAACCCCTTTCTCGGCGATTCATCTTGAAAATATGCTGCGCCTTTCACGCGCCGGCGCCATCATTCTGCCCCCCAATCCGGGCTTTTATCACCACCCTAAAGACATTCAGGACATCATCGACTTTGTCGTCGCCCGCATCCTGGATCAAATCGGCGTCACCCACACTTTGATGCAACGCTGGGGTGAATGATGGGCTGGTTTGACTTTTCACGATTAAAAGCATCAAGCGCAGCAAGCACACTGGAAATTCCAATATTTCCGCTCAAAACAGTATTTTTTCCCGGTAGCCGCCTACCGCTGAAAATTTTTGAGCAACGCTACCTCGACATGGCAGCCGCCTGCATGAAGGATGACCAAGCTTTTGGCATTTGCCTGATCGAGAGCGGCGAGGAAGCCGGTGCGCCAGCGCAAACCCACGCTATCGGCACGTTGGCAACAATAGGCACCTGGGACATGCCACAACTCGGCATCCTGATGATCACCGCCCACGGCGGCCAACGTTTCCGGATTGAGCAATCCCGGCACAATGGCAAATTAATTGAAGCAACAGTCAGTCTTCTCGGTGACCCAGGGACAGTTCCTTTCCCTGACGAGCGCAACCGCCTGCTGCCTTTACTCAGAAAAGTAATCAACGACCTCGGCCCCGAGCGTATCGCCGAACCCCATCGTTTTGACGATGCTAACTGGGTTGGCTATCGCCTGACTGAAATCCTGCCAATTCAGAATCTCGCCAAACAAAAACTACTGGAACTCGATGATCCCTTAAGCCGCCTTGAGATTCTCGAACGTTATCTGGCGCAACGGAATTTGCTGCCTTAAACAGACTTGTATGCAAGGAAGATCGCTTTGAAACACCCATTCACCGCACTAATCCTATTTTTTCTATGCAATCACGCGATTTCCGGTGACAAATTCGATGCAGCCAGTTGTTCCTTCAACGGCAAACATCTATATGGCAAGATTCAGGTAGTCGACTCTTTTCCCGACGTAAAGGTACAGATCGTCGGATCATTCCCGCAATTACGGGTTAAAAAAGTCAATGCTTTCCCGGACAGCTGCGGTGAATGGAAAATGGTCACATCGTTTCCGGACACCAAGATTCAGTTCGTGAATTCATTTCCGGATGTCCGCATACAGTATGTGGACGCTTTCCCCGGTGCAGATTAGGGAAATGTGGAGCGGGCGAAGGGAATCGAACCCTCCTCATAAGCTTGGGAAGCTTAGGTAATGCCTCTATACGACGCCCGCTCTGGGCAGTACGTTATTTTAACGTACACACGTAGGGTTCAACATTAGAAACCAAACGCTAACAACTACTCGCCGGCTGGAATATTCCCCGGCTGGCCAATATTAACGCCCCTGCTGAAACCTTGATCAGGGTGGTTGTTCTGAAACATTGACGGCTCCCGAGGCGCATACATGTCGCGAGCGTCAAATCGATCCTGTGCATCGAACTCCTTCAGGGGTCGGTTCGGATCATTCGCCTTGTCCCACTCGTCAATCTGCTTCTGCAACAACCAACTAACGGCCTGCATAAGGATTTTGTCTGCCACCTGCGCATTCGCGTCGACGCTTGAGAATATGCCAAACCATAAACCGACAAAAGCGACCAGTATTCTCTTGAGCATGACAGCCTCCTCCGTAACTACTTAGTCAGTATAGTCCAGAAAATATACCGACAAGCAAACCAGCGAAACGGCGTTCAGACTGGGAAGCTGAGGCAGTCCCGGCTCAATTTTCCTGCGTGGTATTCAAGCTGCGATACTGACCGGCATAGAACAGCAAGGGGTCGAGATCAAGTGTTTCGGCAAAGCGCTCGACTCGCCCGATAAAAATTGTATGGTCGCCAGCGTCATGCTGCGCCTGATTGGCCACCTCGAAGGTGGCGCAACAATCGGGAAATACCGGCGCTTCACCCATGCCACGCTGCCAAGGGAGACCGGCAAAACGGTCGGCTGGCCAGGTAGCAAAGCGATTCGACAAATCCTGCTGGTCAATTGAGAGAATATTGATCGCGTGATGACTCGCCTTACGAAAGGCATTGAGGTTATGCGATGAATTATCGAGACACCACAAGACAAGTGCCGGCTCCAACGAAACCGCGGAGAAGGAGTTCACGGTCAGACCAATCGGATTACCATCCGGGTCAATCGCGGTGACAACTGCAATCCCGGTGGCAAAGCGCCCAAGGGCATTACGTAGGTCACGGCTATCGGTCTGGGCTAGAGTCATTGGTTCAATCGGGTAAAAACGCTGGGCGAAAGGTCGTATTATCCGTGCTCCCGCAGTCTACGTCGAGGCAGAATTGGTTTCGTCACACCCTTTTACCGAACAGTTAATCATCTGGCAAAAGCATGCCGGACGTCATGGTCTGCCCTGGCAAAAGACCCGAGACCCTTACCGAATCTGGCTTTCGGAAATCATGCTGCAACAAACTCAGGTCGCTACGGTGATTCCGTATTACCTGCGTTTCCTTGATCGTTTTCCAAATGTTTTGGCCTTGGCCGCCGCCCCCATTGAGCAGGTTATCGAACTCTGGGCAGGTCTTGGCTACTATGCCCGGGCCAGAAACCTGCATCGTTGCGCGCAGCAGATTGCTACGGTGTACGATGGTTTTTTCCCAAAAACCGAAGAACAGCTGGTCGAACTCGCCGGTATTGGCCGCTCAACTGCAGCTGCGATTGCGGCATTTGCTTTTGGGCAGAAAGCGGCCATTCTTGATGGCAACGTCAAACGCGTACTCTGCCGCCAATTTGGCATTGAAGGATTTCCCGGTTTGGCGACTGTTGAGCGCAAACTATGGGCACTTGCCACTGATCTGCTACCGGAAACTGACATTGAGGCCTACACCCAAGGCCTGATGGATCTGGGTTCGACCTGTTGCACGAGAGGCAAACCACAATGCGGCCAATGCCCGGTCAGCGCTGGCTGTATTGCCCTGCGTGACCAACGTCAGGGAGAGCTACCTGAGCCGAAACCACGGGCCAAAATCCCTGAACGCAGCGCCATATTTGCTTTAATTTTTGATGGCCAAAAACTACTTCTAGAGCGCCGCCCACCCAGTGGGATATGGGGTGGTCTATTGGTCCCGCCAGAAGGCGAAGTGGCCAATACGCTGGCTCGCCTAGGTCTGTCCAGCACCAGCCAACAGGCATTGCCGGAACTAAAACACGCCTTCACTCACTTCCGACTCAACTTGCAGCCAGTGCTTTGTCGAGTTCAGCCACAGTCAGTCGTCAGCGAGCCCGGCATGGCATGGATTGATCTGCCAGCGGCTGGCAAGGCGGGAGTTCCAACGCC
>CAYRBE010000038.1:1396-5573 GCA_964422345.1 uncultured Dechloromonas sp. | reverse complement strand
TCCGCCAACTGTTCTTTCTTGACTTCACGCTCAAGCGCCTTGCCTTGATTAAGCAAGTTTGTGGCTGGGCGAATTGCCGCAATATGGGCTTTATTGGCATCCTTTTGACAAGAAATCACCAAGAATTTCTTGTAGCAGGCCGCAAATGTTTCTTCTAACAGTGTATCAGCGGCGTTCTGCTGGGCCTTGCCTTCGGCTTGCATGGCTGTCGCCTTTTCCATGCGCTGCTGCCAATCCGCGATTTGCTCGGGGCTCGGACCATCTTCAGCTGCCCATACCGACAAGCTGACCGCGCAAATCAGGGTCATTCGGGCAAGTAATACAGGCAAACGAAGCTTCATCAGTGATCCATCAAAAATATTAAGCAACAACCCAACAGCAGCGAATCTGCTCAATCATGCAGCAGATTTTAGCAGGCCCTCGCTATAATTCGCCCCCTTATGATCGCACTCCGTAACGTCACTTTCGCCCGAGTCGGCCGACCACTGGTCGTCGATGCCTCCGTACAACTGCATACCGGCTGGAAAGTCGGCGTTGTCGGTGCCAACGGCTGCGGCAAATCCAGCCTTTTTGCGCTGATCGCCAACGAGTTGCATGCCGAGTCTGGCGATGTTGAGCTACCAGCCAGTTGGCACATTGCACGCGTGGCGCAGGAAACTCCGGCCCTGCCTGATAGCGCAATTGATTTTGTGCTCGATGGCGATACCGAGCTACGCCGCATTGAACATGAGTTGATTGAAGCCGAAGCCAAAGGTGACGGCGTGGCAATCGGTCATCTCCATGCCCGCTATGGCGAAATCGGCGGCTATTCAGCCAAAGCGCGAGTGGCCGAAGTGCTGCACGGCCTAGGTTTTACTGATGCCGATTTTCAGCGCGCCGTCTCCGAATTCTCCGGCGGCTGGCGGGTTCGCCTTAACCTTGCGCGAGCGCTATCCTGCCGGGCCGACCTATTATTGCTCGACGAACCGACTAATCACCTCGATCTCGATGCCGTCTTCTGGCTTGAGCAGTGGCTGAAAAATACTCCAGCCACCCTGCTGCTAATTTCACACGACCGTGACTTCCTCGATGCCGTGGTCGGACAAATACTTTCAATTGATCTCCAACGCCTAAGCCTGACTAGCGGTGGCTATTCGGACTACGAGCGCGCTCGCGCTGCGCGGCTAGCCAACCAGCAATCAGCATTTGAAGCACAGCAGCGCGAAGTTGCTCACCTGAAAAGTTACATTGATCGCTTTCGCGCTCAGGCCACCAAGGCGCGCCAAGCGCAAAGCCGGATAAAGATGCTGGAGCGCATGGAAGTCGTCGCTGCCGCCCACGTCGATTCGCCTTTCCATTTCAGCTTCCGTAAGCCAAACGCCCTACCCGACCCGCTGCTCACCATAGAAAAAGCCTCGGTCGGCTACGCTGAACGCAATATTCTCGACCACATCACAATGACGCTGCGTCCGGGCTGCCGGATTGGCCTGCTTGGCCGTAATGGCGCGGGCAAATCGACACTGATCAAGCTGCTGGCCGGAACAATTCCACAGCAGGGCGGCCAGCGTAAAGAGGCCAAGGCGCTCAATATCGGCTATTTCGCCCAGCACCAGCTTGAGCAACTGCGCCCGGACGAATCGCCCCTGCAACATCTCGCCCGCCTCGAACCGACCACCCCGGAACAGGAACTGCGTGACTACCTTGGCGGCTTCGATTTCCGTGGCGACATGGCAAGCCGGGCGATTGAGCCATTCTCCGGTGGGGAAAAATCCCGCCTCGCCCTCGCCCTGCTCATCCGCACCAAGCCCAACCTGCTGCTGCTTGATGAGCCGACCAACCACCTCGACCTCGAAATGCGTGAAGCACTCACCTTCGCCATGCAGGACTTCGAAGGCGGTATGGTTTTCGTCTCGCACGACCGCCATTTGCTTCGCACCTGTGCCGATGAACTGCTGCTGGTCGCTGATGGCAAGCTCACTGAATTTGATGGCGACCTCGACGACTACGCCGCTTGGCTAGCCGCCCAGCGGAATGCCGAAAAAGCGCCGGAACCCGATGTTGCCGCCGAAAAATCTGAACGCATCCAACAACGCACCGATGCCAAGGCCAACCGCCAGGCCATCCTTGCCCAGCGCCGGCCGCTAATCAAAGAAATTGAGCAGCTGGAGAAAAAGCTCGCCAAGTGGAATGACGAAAAGGCCGCGCTTGATGCCCAATTCGCCGACCCTGAGTTCTATGCTACGGTGGACCGGCAAAAAAGCGAAGAAATGCACAAGCAGGCGGGATTACTCGGTGATCAAATAGACGAAGCCGAAATGCGCTGGCTGGAAGTACATGAAGCGCTGGAAGCCCTGCCCGCCGTCGATTAAACAGGCTTCAACTGACCCGCTTTTTTCCAGCGTTCGCTCAACGCCGCTGCTGGCTCGGGCCTGCCGTACAAATAGCCCTGCAGCATGTCACAGCCATGTTCCCGCAGGAAGCGGCTCTGCCCTTCAGTTTCTATCCCTTCAGCAACGACCTTGAGGCCCAAACTGTGGGCCAGTGCGATGGTTGCTGCACTGATCGCAGCATCGTTTTCGTCGGTTTCAATATCGCTGACGAAAGCCCGATCCAGCTTCAAGGTGTGAATCGGCAATAACTTGAGATAGGCCAGCGACGAATAGCCTGTTCCAAAATCATCAATCGCCAGTTCCACACCCAGATCACGCAAGGCTTTCAATTGCCCGATGGCCCATTCGGGATTCGTCATTGCGGTTGACTCGGTAACCTCTAGTTCCAGATCACCCTCTTTCAGACTGTACTTCTTGATGGCATCACGTACTGACTCAACTAAATCAGCCGACCGCAGCTGATGCGCCGAAAGATTGACCGCCATCCGCAATTCTTTAATGCCTTCATTTCGCCAGACAGCCAACTGCCGGCAGGCTTCGTTTAACACCCAAAGACCCAGTTCTTCAATAACCCCGGTTTCCTCGGCAATCGGTATGAACTTCAGCGGCGGAATCAACCCGCGTTCGGGATGGCGCCAGCGCACCAGCGCCTCGACACCACACACCTTGTCATTTCGCCGGGTGCAGATTTGTGGCTGGTAATGCAATTCAAACTGACCCACTTTCAGGGCCTGACGCAGATCACGCTCAATTTCCATACGCTCTGAAGCCGCCTCTGTCATAGAGGCGCTGAAGAATTTGAAGTTATTACGTCCGTGATCCTTGGCCGAATACATCGCGGCATCGGCATGCTTCATCAAGATATCAGGATCATCGCCGTTATTTGGAAAGATGCTGATCCCGATACTGGGTGTCGAATGCAGTTCCTTACCCTCGATTTGATAAGGTGCGCCGAGCGCTTCGATCATTTTGCTAGCGAGATGAGCCGCATCAGCCGGGTCGGTAAGCATCGTCAAAACCACAACAAATTCATCACCACCCAGTCGCGCGACAATATCGCTCTTGCGAACCGTTTTATCCAGGCGACTTGCGGTTTCAACCAACAAAAGATCGCCGATGTGATGCCCCAAGGTGTCGTTGATCATCTTGAAGCGATCAAGATCAATGAACATTACGGCTAACAAACGCTCTTCCCGCTTAGCTTCCAGCAAGGTCTGGGCAAGGCGGCTGTTAAGGCTGAAACGATTGGCCAGACCGGTCAGCGAATCAAAATGCGCCAAATACTCAATGCGGTCTTTAGCCAGCTTACGCTCGGAGATATCCTGCCAGGCACAATAAATCGCCTGCCGGCCACCGAGTTCAATAGCTGACAGCGTAACTTCTGCAGTGAAATCAGAGCCGTCCGCGCGAGTGTGCACCCACTCAAAACGATTCGTTCCATTGGCGCAAGCCAGCGCCATCATGCGCTCAGCCTTACGGAAGGAATCCTCGCCATCCGGCTGGATGGGTGGAGACAAGCGCGAGGGATGGGTATTCATCAATTCGATTTTGCTGCTGTAACCCAACATGGTGACAGCAGCTTCGTTGCACTCGACAAACATGCCATTTTCGATAATCCACACCGGGTCGGGGGATTGATCAAAAAGCGTCCGCAAGCGATTTTCAGCACTTTGGCGCAGGGTCATGTCGCGCAGGGTTTCTACCACCGCAATTAACTTACCCTGATCGTCATGAATAATACCCACGTCAATTTCAAGGTAAAGCCGAGTTCCCAACAAGGGCATCACACACCAGTTTTCGGCGTGAAT
>CAYRBE010000038.1:0-1296 GCA_964422345.1 uncultured Dechloromonas sp. | reverse complement strand
GTTTTCCGGCAAATTACGGGGTTTGATAAGGTAAAATTGTTGTTTTCGTCGTCTGCTGGAGCAAAACCGTGCAAATCGTCTGCCTTGACCTCGAAGGGGTCCTCGTCCCTGAAATCTGGATCGAATTCTCCAAGCGCACGGGGATTCCCGAGCTGATGCGCACCACCCGCGACGAGCCGGATTACGACAAGCTGATGAACTATCGCCTGAACATCCTGCGCGAGCACAAGCTCGGCCTGCCGGATATCCAGAAGGTAATCGCCGAAATGGGCCCAATGCAGGGCGCCCGTGCCTTCCTCGACAAGCTGCGCGAGGATTATCAGGTCGTCATTCTGTCCGACACTTTCTACGAATTCGCCCATCCGCTGATGCGCCAACTCGGCTGGCCGACCCTGTTCTGCCATTCGCTCGAAGCCGACGCTTCCGGCATGCTGGTCAATTACCACCTGCGCATGCCAGACCAGAAGCGTGAAGCCGTCCAGCGTTTCAAGGAGCTCAAGCTCAAAGTCGTCGCGGCGGGTGATTCATACAACGACACCGCCATGCTCGGCGAGGCTCATGGTGGCATCCTGTTCCACCCACCGGAGAACGTCATCCGCGAGTTCCCGCAGTATCCCGTGGTTTACAACTACGATGATCTGCGCACGCAAATCGATCTAGCCTTCGCCAAGGCGGCCTAAGCCAACGCATGCATAGCAACCGTTTCTACACCCTCTCGGCATCCTGTCCCGACCAAGTCGGGATTATTGCGCGGGTTTCCGGCTTCATTGCGCAAAATGGCGGCTGGATTCTTGAATCCAGCTTCCATGCCGACGACACGACCGGTCGCTATTTCATGCGGATCGAAATCAAGGCGGATTCACTACCTTTCCTACTCGCCGAATTCCGCGAGCGCTTCGGCAAGGAAGTGGGTACGCCACTGCAAATGGACTGGCGAATCAACGACAGCGCGGTCAAGCGGCGCGTCGTACTGCTGGTTTCCAAGCAGGAGCACTGCCTTTACGACCTGCTGGCACGCTGGCAGGCCAAGGAACTCGATATCGAGATTCCCTGTGTTATCTCCAATCACGACACCTTCAAGGGTTTTGTTGAATGGCACGGCATCCCGTTCCATCATGTGCCAGTCAGCAAGGACAACAAGGCCGGCGCCTACGCCGAGATGCAGCGAATTTTTGACGATGTGCGCGGCGACACCATGGTGCTCGCCCGCTACATGCAAATTCTATCGCCCGAGTTGTGCGAGGCGCTGAGCGGCCGGATCATCAATATCCATCATTCCTTTCTGCCCAGCTTTGC
>CAYRBE010000037.1:0-15720 GCA_964422345.1 uncultured Dechloromonas sp. | reverse complement strand
GTAGCATTAGACAAAAAACCTGAAAGACTGCCTGAGTGACCCCATTTTCACCCCTTCGCAAAATTGCACTGCTCGTCATCATTCTGCTGCTTACAGTCGGTGGCCTGTATTTTTGGCAAGTCAGCAAAGCTGAGGAACAGCTTCGGCGGGAAACAACGAATCAAGCGGAACTTAGAGCCAAACAACTCACCGATTCGGTCGCAGCACAAACTTCTACCCTGATTAGCTACATTGACTTTGCGGCACAAGAGCTAGCTGAAGACTATGTAAACTCACCGGCTGACTTTTCGAACAAGGCTCAGCAAATTACCCAGCGCTTCCCCGACAAAGCGCTGATGCAAATCGCCATTATCGATGCGCAAGGTGAGCTGCGATATTCAAATATCGGCTTCACCGCTCCAATCAATCTGAGCGACCGTGAGCACTTCAAGACTCACCTCAATACCGATCAGGACAAGCTGTTCATCAGCAAGCCGCTGCTTGGCCGCGTCTCAAAACAATGGAGCATTCAGTTCTCTCGCCCCATCCGCAAAAATAGGGAACTGGCCGGCGTGATTGTTCTTTCAATCTCACCCAACTACTTTCACAAAACCCTTGCTTCACTGACACTGGCGACGGATGACTCGCTTTCCCTATTGCGCGAGAACGGAGAATATCTGGCGCGCAATATGGACCATGAAAATTCACTCGGCAAAGAAGTCACCAGCGGCCGTCCATTCATCGGCCCACAAGCCGAAGCCAGCGGCACATTTCGCGGTCCAGCAAAAATTGATGCGATATCACGCTTGTATCAATGGCACCGGGTACCTGATTACCCGGCCACTATCGTTCTTGGTATATCTGAAGCAACATTGCTCGGCCCAATTAACCGTGAAATTGACGCATCCCGCCAACGCACCCGAATTGGTTTGGGCATCCTTGTTCTATTTGGCGCTTCTCTGATTTTCCTGCTACTCAGGCTAGACCTGCAACAGCACCAAGCACGAAAAGCGGAAGACGAAACTCACGCCGCCCATCAATTGCTTACCGAAGCAGTCCATAGCATTGCCAGCGGCTTCACTATTTTTGATCAATCCGACCGACTCATGGTCTGCAACGAAGCCTACCTCAGCTTCTATGAAACCAGCCGTGACCTGCTGGTACCGGGCACCCGCTTTGAAGACGCTATTCGTGAAGGGGTTCGGCGAGGCCAATACAAGGATGCCATCGGCGACGAAGAAACCTGGATCCGTGACCGGGTAGCCAGCCATCAGGCGGCTCATGGCGCTCATATCGAGCAGCAACTTGATGATGGGCGCTGGCTGCTCATCGTTGAATACAAAACCCCCAGTGGCTACATCGTCGGCAACCGCATCGACATTACCGCCCGCAAACGATCCGAAGTCGAACTTGAATCCCATCGCAACCATCTTGAATCGCTGGTTGAAGAACGTACCCAAGCCCTCTCGATTGCCAAAGAAGCAGCTGAAGTGGCCAATCAGGCCAAGAGTACTTTCCTCGCCAATATGAGCCACGAGCTGCGAACGCCGATGAACGCCGTGATCGGTCTCACCCATATTTTGCAACGGAGCAGCAAAGACCCGGCGCAGCTCGACAAGCTCGACAAAATCCAGCACTCCGCCAGCCACTTGCTGCAGTTGCTCAACGACGTACTCGACTTATCAAAGATTGATGCCCAGCAAATGACGCTGGAAGCCGTGCCATTCTCAATGGCCCAAATCTGCGCCAAACTTGACAGTCTGGTGGGAGCCAAAGCTCAGCACAAAGGCCTGCAACTGACTATCCAATCAGACCCTGAATTGAATCAGTGTGAGTTTATCGGTGACGCACTGCGCCTTCAGCAAATATTGCTTAACATCGTCGACAATGCGATCAAGTTCACCGAAACTGGCAGCATCACACTGAATATACAGGCCACAGAAAACACCCCGGATGCATCGCAACTCCTTTTCTCAGTGACCGATACCGGCATCGGCATGGACAGCTCAGCCCTGAAACGGATTTTCTCGCCGTTTGAACAGGCCGACACTTCAACCACCCGCAAATACGGCGGGACCGGACTGGGTCTGAATATCTGCCAGCACCTTGTCCGGATGATGGGTGGCCAGATTGAGGTCAGCAGCACACCGGGCAGCGGCAGCACTTTCCACTTTACGATCAAGCTAGCAAAAGCCCTGCGCCCTGATGACAACATCCCACCTGAAATTAGCATTTCGGATGCTGAGGCAGAAAAACAACTTCGCCTACATCATGTGAACAAACGAATTTTGCTGGCTGAAGATAACTGGATCAATCAGGAAGTCGCGCGCGAATTGCTTGAAGAAATCATCGGCTTCAAGCTCGACATTGCCGAGGATGGCCGTAAGGCACTTTCCATGGCGGAAGCCCAACGCTATGACCTGATTCTGATGGACATGGAAATGCCGGAGATGGATGGCCTCTCGGCCACACAGGCGATTCGTCTGCTGCCGGGTTATGCAGACGTTCCGATTATTGCCATGACCGCCAATGCCTTCTCCGGAGACCGGACGCTATGTATGGCTGCCGGGATGAACGACTTCATCGCCAAGCCGGTTGACCCGAACCGGCTCTACACCACCCTGCTGCGCTGGTTTGAAGCACCCAAAGATTCAGCTTGAACAACTAACTTCCAGCCCCCGCGCCCAATCTGGCGGCAGGGCTGCGTATTCCTCGAACTCGGGTTGTTCAGCAAAGGGCTGGCGCAGACAAGTCAGCAGGCGTTCAACTTCTGAAAAGTCCTTGTTTCGCGCCTGACGAATGGCCTTTTCAGCCAACCAGTTACGCAGCACGTATTTCGGGTTGGCCGCGAGCATAGCTGCCTGCCGTTCAGCACCAGCCCACGGCGTTTGGGCCTGCCGGGTTCGCCATTTTTCAAGCCAGACATCGCAGGCTTCGCGTTCGATAAACAGGTCACGCACTGATGAATCGGTTTTTGCCGTTTTTGACTCGTGCACCGCAGCATTCAACTTTGACAGCGCTCTGAAGAACAAAGTGAAATCCGGGCGATGCTGTTGGAGAAAAGCAAAGGTTTCGCCGATGAATGTCTCGTCATCCGGCAGAGCGCTACGCAAACCGAGCTTGGCCAGCATCAGGCGCTCAAAAGTTGCGGCAAAGGCATCGCCATAGGTTTCATCGACCGCTGCCCGCGCCGTTTCAACATCGCCAATTAGCGGTAAAAATGCCTCAGCCAGACAATAGAGGTTCCACTGCCCGACATGTGGCTGATTGCGGTAGGTGTAGCGCCCTTGATGGTCGGAGTGGTTGCAGATATGGCCGGCATCGAAGGATTCCATGAAACCGAACGGGCCGTAGTCGAGGGTCAGGCCGAGGATGGACATATTGTCGGTGTTCATCACCCCGTGCATGAAACCGACCGCCATCCATTGCGCCATCAACTCACCTGTGCGCCGTGAGACGTCACGTAGCAAGGCGTCGTAAGGATTCGCTGCATCACGACATTCTGGCCGGAAGGTATCAATCACGTAATCGGCCAGTTGCCTCAACTCACCGATCTGCTCGCGTGATGACCAGTGTTCGAAGGAACCAAAGCGGACAAAGCCGGGCGCCACTCGCGCCACCACGGCGGCCGTTTCGATCGCCTCGCGGCGCACCGGCGCATCGGCCCCGATCACGCACAGGGAACGCGTGGTCGGGATACCCAGCCCGGCCATGGCTTCCGAACACAAAAACTCGCGGATCGACGATCGCAACACCGCCCGGCCATCCGCCCCCCGTGAATAAGGTGTTTTACCCGCTCCCTTGAGCTGGATTTCCCAATGCCCGCTGGCGTTGCGCAAACCACCGAGCAGATGCGCCCGACCATCGCCCAATTGACCGGCCCAGACGCCAAACTGATGCCCGGAATAGACGGCAGCCAGCGGATCACTCCCCGGCATGGGCTGATTGCCGGCAAAGACTTCGGCAAAAAACTGACTCTTTAACAGCTCACAGGAAAGACCAAGCAATTCAGCCACTTCACCACTCACCCCAACCACGTAAGGCGCTGGCAGCGGTTGTGGGTTGAGGCGGGTGTAAAACGCCTCGGGCAGCGCGGCAAAGCTGTTATCGAAAACGGGAAATTCGGGCAAAGGTGCGTTCATTGGTCTGACTGCATTGGAAAGGTATGACTCAGAACCGCAAAACCAGCAATGGTTCGCTCTGGTTTACAATCCCACCATGCGCCGCTACCCATTTTCCTTCATCGCCCTGACCAGCCTTGGCATTCTCTGCCTGATTCCCGGCGCAATCAGCCTCGCCGGCTTCGGCGCCAGTCTGCACCCGATCCTCGACGACCCGATGGCGGGGCTGGCTTTCATCGTTTCAGCCATCGCCCTGCTCGGCTCCGGCGCTTTTCCGCTGGTCATTGAAAAATTGAAGGAAAACGAAGGGGCTTAAACGCATCTGGCACCAGAATTAAAAAAGGCCAACCGTTTCGGGTTGGCCTTGTGCTGTAGTGCTAAAGAATCACATCCGCCATTGCAGCCCGGCATAGACCGCCCGGCCATCACCCGGATTGAACTGAGACTGGTCGCGCCCGCTGGCGTTGGTAATCACCCCCGTCGTTGCGGCATAGTTCTTGTTCGACAAGTTACGACCTTCGATAAAGAAGGAAAGATCCTTGGCAACCTGACGTCCTGCCTTCATGCCCCATACGGTATAGGAGTCGGCATAGAAGGTATTGGCCATATCGATGGCGAAACGCTGCGGTGACCATTCCACATTACCGCTGACATAGATACCGTCTTTGCTGCGCCAGGTCAGTTCGGTACGGGAGAGGTGCTGAGGAATGCCAGCCAGACGGTTGTCACCATACACGGCGTCATTCTGGAAGCGGAAGTCATTCCACATATAGACTTCGCGCAGCTCGACCCCTGGCACGATCACCCAGGTTGCACCCAACTCAACGCCTTGGTGACGGGTTTTATTGGCGTTAACCGTCGAGGTCAGGTTATTACCCAGTGAGTAGGTCAGCAACTCGTCATCGACATTGGCATAGTAGTAAGTCGCATCCCATTGCAGATTGCTTGCATGCCCGCGCGAACCAACTTCAAAGGTGGTTGCAGTCTGGGGCTTGAGATTGGCGGTAACCGTCGTCAGCGTGGTCGACATTTCACCAAATGACGGCGCTTCAAAACTACGCGACAGATTGGTAAACAACTGAACATTCGGCGAAAGCTCATAACGCGCCCCGATCTTCGGACTGAAGCCGTTGTAGCTGCGGTCAAAACCTTTATCGCCCTGCGTCGTGTAAGTGACATCCAGCTTGCGGCTGGCATCGGTTGCCTGCGCTCCGACGATCAATGCAAGATCCTTCATCACATAATGCTGGTTCTCGATGTAAGCCTCAATGTTCTGGGCTTCCTGAGTGTTTTTCAGGGTTGCGGCACCGCGATTGCCACGATTATTCACCCAGCGCCGCTCGTCAGTCTTACCCCAAGAAGGCGTAATTCCGGCGACAAAAATATTCTGATTACCCGCCAGCGAAGCTGTGGTGACAAAGCGCAAGCCGACACCATAATCCCGGTTATCCTGATCCAGCACCTGGAAAATCGGGTGGAACAAGGATTTATTGCTGTAAAAGGCTGTCGCCTCAATACGGCTGGTGTCTGACAGGCGGAAAGTTGTCTTGTCGGCAATCCGGGTCACTTCCGTATTACGTTTCTGATTTCCGGAAACGCTACTCGCATTCGCCTGACGCGGGTCATTTTCCATCTGAGCTTTAGTCAGGGAGCCCGGCAATTCCGAATCTGATTTGGCATAGGCAAAATACAGACGCGACTCAATATCCGGCGTCAGCAACCAACCACCGTTGGCAACAACCCGGCTGGCATCCTGAACCGCGTGGCGACGATAGCTGTCCTGGGAAAATGTGCTGGCCGAAATATAACCATCGAGATTGCCGGCAACTCCGCCACCGGTGACTTGAGTACGGAGGTAGTCAAATGAACCAGCCTCAACACGCGCCGAGAACATATCGGCATCATGGCCGGTCGGTGAAACAAAATTGATCGCGCCCCCCAGTGTGCTGGCACCGTATTGCAGCGCATTGGCACCGCGCCAGACTTCAACATAGCGTGCAGCCAAAGGCTCGATCGCCTGCATGTCAAAGCTGCCATCTGCCAGATTGACCGGTATGCCGTCCTGCATCAACTTGATACCGCGACCGTGGAAAGTCCGTTGAATCCCTGAGCCGCGAATCGAAATCCGTGTTTCTTCAGCACCGAAACGCGACTGGACATAAACGCCCGGTGAGTTCTGCAAGGTATCCTGCAGCGTCGAGGCACGGCCGGTTTTATAAGTATCGGCATCAATCAGATCAACACCGCCCGGCGTTTTCTCGATACGCTGACGCGCCACTTCGATACCCGGCTCAGTCAGGGTCAGCGGTGCCGATTCAGCCTGAGCTGTAATTTTCACTTCGGAAAGACGCGCCTCTTGTGCCCCCACGACACCCGATGCAAGTACAGCCAGTGCCGCCAAAACCGCCTGACGACATACTGAATTAACCGACAAGACTTTCATTTCCCCAACCCCAAACTTGAAAGACCGCGATACTAAGCGAAAACGCTCAGGGCGATGTGCGGCATATTGTCGCAGAATGGCAATATAACTATATGATTATTATGTAATTTTGTATACTCCGTGCGACAAATTGCCGCAGTGATCGCACGGGTGATTTTGGTAAAATTACCCTCCCACCTTCTTCGGCTCTGTCATGTTGATCAAAAAACTTCTGGCCCTGGTTTTACTGAGCGCCTCACTGAGCTCAGCCGCTCACGAAGGCCACAACATGAGCGGCGACCGCGAAGCTCGCCTGCAAAAAATGTGGGCAAAAATGCTTGAAGCCCGCAACCAAATCGGAATTTCAGTAGCCAGTGATAGCAAAGGCACGATCTGGTTGGCACGGGTTGAAGAGGGGCATGTTCTAGTGGCGTACTCGTCCGATGGCGGAAAACAGTTTTCGCTGCCGGTTAAGGTCAATCCGGAACCCGAATCAATCACCTCCGGAGGTGAGAGCCGGCCAAAAATCCAGGTGTTTGGTGATCGGATTTATGTTTCGTGGACACAAAACCTATCCAAGCCATTTTCCGGAAGCATTCGTTTCTCCGTTTCGCGTGACCACGGAAAGAGTTTTGAAACCCCGCGCACCATAAATGATGACGGCGCAACGATTCCTCATGCCTTCGACACTTTGCAGGTCAGCCCCTCAGGGCAAGTCACCCTGCTCTGGTTAGACAAGCGCGAAAGCGAGTCCCGTCAGGCCAAGGGCGAGAAATTCATCGGAACATCAGTTTTCTATGCCACCTCAAACGACGAAGGACGCAGCTTCGGTGCCAATAGAAAACTTGCTGACAACGCCTGCGAATGTTGTCGGCTTGCATTAGCCATCGACAACAAAGGCACCCCGCTCGCCATGTGGCGACATGTTTTCGGCAAAAACACTCGGGACTTCGCTTTTGCCCGACTCGACGGGAAAAATACGATTCATCGCATTGCTGAAGACGACTGGTCACTGGATGCCTGCCCTCACCGGGGCGGGGCACTTGCAGTTGATTCACGGGATGAAGTCCATGCAGTGTGGTTCACTCAGGGCAAAAAACGCCAAGGCTTGTTTTACCGCCGACTCGATGCCAACGGCACACCACGCTCCGAGCCTATGGCCTTCGGTAATAAAAATGCTCAGGCCGGCCACCCGGCGATCCTGATCCAGAACAACAATGTTCATCTTGCCTGGCTGGAGTTTGACGGCAAGGATAATCATGTCATGCACATCAGTTCATCCAATTTTGGCGAGAACTGGAGCCAGCCATCTGAACTCGCCAGCACCTCAGGGGCTGCCGATTACCCGCAGCTTCTTGTCGCAAACGGCGAGGCAAAGTTAATCTGGAACACCACAGCCAATGGCTTGATTCACCAGAACCTGACGACAAAATGAAATTCATCTGGATTGCCCTGTTCGCCATCTCAAGCTCGGCGTTTGCTGAAGTAGTACCTTTCACGACAGGCAGCCTGAATACCATTTCAAACTCACTCACCGGACAGCCTTTTATCCTTTCGCTTTGGTCAGCCACCTGCACCCATTGCCCAAAGGAACTGAAATCCTTGGGTGAGTTAAAAAAACGCTATCCCAAACTCAAACTGGTTTTAGTCTCGACCGACAGCCCGGCAGAATCAGCCGTGCTTGCAGAAATGGCCAAAAGTTACGGTTTAGGCGACACCGCTCAGTGGGTATTCGCCGACGAACAATCCGAACGCTTGCGATTTGAAATCGACAAACAATGGTACGGTGAACTCCCCAGAACCTACTTTTTTGATCGCCAACACCGGGCGCAGGGTATCTCCGGCGTAGTCGAGGTCGCTTATCTAAATAGATGGGCTAAAGAGAACAGTAAGAAATAGCAATAGAACATGTTTTTTGAACCCGTTAACCAACCCGAAACTAATGCCGCTAAGCGATCGGTACACTTTCTGACCGTTCTCGGCATTCATGTACTTGTTGCCGGCTTGTTGGTGACTGCAGCCACCCGACCTGTTGTTCAACAGGCATTTGCTGCCGTCAAGGTTCGCCTCATCGAGAGTCGCCCGGAAGCACCGCCACAGATAGAGCCGCCCAAACCACGTCCCACCCCCAAGAAAACTGAAACCAGACCGCCCCCGGTCATGGTTGCCAGCCGGCCCACTTCAACTGTATCCAGCTTTGTGGTTACGCCGCAACCGGCCGACAGGGCGGTCGACACGACTCCCACACCCGCCCCCCCCGCGCCGGTCATACCGGCCCGCTTTGATGCCGCTTATCTGCAAAACCCCAAGCCGGTTTACCCCACAATTTCTCGGCGACAGGAAGAACAGGGACGTGTTGTCCTGCGCGTCAGGGTAAGCGAACAAGGTGCAGCCATGAGCGTTGAAGTCAAGCAATCGAGTGGTTTTATCCGACTCGATGATGCGGCTCGCTCAGCTGTTGAGCGCTGGCGTTTTGTCCCGGCGAAACAAGGTGGCGAAGCCATTGAGGCATGGGTACTGGTTCCGCTACATTTCACACTTGATAGTTAAGGATTGATTCATGAATAGAGATATGGGACTTGCCCATTTCTGGGCTCAAGGTGATGTCATCACCCATACCGTCGCCATCATCCTCTTGCTGCTCTCGGTAGCCAGTTGGTATGTCGTCATTGGAAAAATTTACAGTATCTGGCTATACCGAAACTGCCATGGCCGGGCGCTTTCTGCATTTTGGGGCGCACCTTCTTTGCCGGCTGCTATCGAAGCAATCCGCCGTGAGGACAAAACAGGCATTTTGGCTAGTTTGGCGATTGCCGGTGCCAATGCGGCCGAACTGCATCGGGAACATTCAGAACGCGGGATCGGTGCCGGAGTCAGCGCCAGTGACTTCATTACCCGATCAATCCGGGCACAGATTGTCGAGGCACAAGCAAAAATTGAGTCTGGCCTGACATTTCTCGCTTCGGTGGGTTCAACCTCGCCTTTTATTGGCCTATTTGGCACAGTTTGGGGGATTTATCACGCTTTGGTCGGGCTGTCCGGCGCAACGCAGGTGGTTCTCGACAAGGTTGCCGGGCCGGTTGGCGAAGCCTTGATCATGACTGCAGCCGGTTTGTTTGTCGCTATTCCAGCCGTTCTCGCCTACAACGCCTTTACCCGAAACAATCGCCTGACCTTGGCCCGCCTCGACGGATTCGCTCATGATCTGCACGCCTACCTGACCACGGGTTTGCGTGGCCAGCCAGGCGACAAGCTGATTGACCTTGGCTCAGTCCGCGCCAACCGAAGCCACTAAGGAAAGCCATGTCTTTCGGATCGTTCGAAAATAGTGGTACCAGTCAGCCGATGGCTGAAATCAACACCACTCCGCTAGTCGATGTCATGTTGGTGCTGTTAGTGATTTTTATCATTACCGCTCCCTTGTTTCATCAGGCTGTACCAGTAGACCTCCCTCAGGTTTCATCCACCAAGCTTGATGACAAACCTTCGATATTATCAGTCGCCATTGATGGCTCAGGCGCTGTATTCATTGATGGCGAAGCAGTTGAGAACTCGGCGCTGGCTCAGAAATTTGCAGAAGCTACAGCCTCGGGTAAAGAACCAGAACTACACCTGCGGGCAGATCGTGGCACCCGCTATGAGCGAGTCACAGAAATTCTGGCCGAGGCCCAGCGGGCAGGGTTAGTTAAGATTGCCTTTGTCACGGAAGCTTCCCGCTAAGTAGAATCAAAACATAAACTCCAGACGTAACGATGGGGACCGAAGTCCCCACCGGCTTTCTTGAGTAACAAGGCTTCAGCGGCCCCGGCTAACCGTTTTTAGGCGGCAATAGCGAATTGCTCATCATTGGCAATTATGGATTTGCTTCATTAACGTCGATCGCCTGACGAGTTGCCTACGCACCTTTGCCCGCCCTGTCGAAGCCAGTACACCCCCAACTAAACACACCACAATGCGCTTAGGTGGAGGTGAGGGGAATCGAACCCCTGTCCAGAACGCCTCCAGATTGTCGGAATTACAACCATAGCTATGATTATGGGGGCGGGAGGCCGGTTTTACAAGGGCGGCAGTTCAGCCGTAGCCAACAAACGCTCGCAATAGCGGGCGATCAAATCGACCTCAAGATTGACCTTGCTGCCCGGCGCAATCAGGTTCAGGGTAGTGTTTTCAAGGGTGTGAGGGATCAGATTGATGGTAAAAGTATCGCCATCAACGGCGTTGGTAGTCAGGCTGGTGCCATTGACGGTCACCGAACCTTTGCGGGCGATATAGCGGGCGATTTCTTTCGGTGCGCGGATTTCCAGCAGGCGGTTGTCACCAACCGGATCAAAGCGCAGGACTTCGCCGACGCCATCGACGTGACCTGAAACAAGGTGACCACCCAAACGGTCGGAGAGGCGCAGCGCCTTTTCCATATTGATCTGCCCTGGTGCATCCAAACCGACGGTGCAGGAGAAGGTTTCCGGCGAGACATCGACCATAAAACAGTTGCCTTCAATGGCGACCACGGTCAGACAAACACCATTGCAGGCGATAGAGTCGCCGAGCAGAACGTCGTCCAGCCCGAGCTTGCCGGACTCAACCTTGAGCCGGAATCCAGCTTCGCGAGGGGTTAATTCAGTAATGCGGCCAACTGCCGCGATGATGCCTGAGAACATTGAAGTGCCTGTATTGTGTGAGATTTAAATGAATTAGGAGCCAGCCAACTAGATCCGGGCGAGGGACTGCAGAAAAGTGGCCGCGTCCTGAAAGCCAATCACCTTGACCGTTTTGATTTCTTTACCGGCTGCGTCAAAAAAGAGGATGCCCGGCGGGCCAAACAAGCCAAAACGGGCAAGCAGGGCTTTGTCGTCATCCGAATTCGCCGTGACATCAGCCTTGAGTAATTTGAAACCTGCCAGCTTTGCCTGCACCGCTGGATCGGCAAAGGTGAAGCGCTCCATTTCCTTGCACGACACACACCAGTCGGCATAAAAATCGAGCATTACCGGCTGGCCCGCAGCCTTGACCTTGGCTTCCAACTCAGCCACCGAGCGCACTGGCTCAAAGGGCAGTTTCTTGACCTCGGCAGCGACCGCCTGCCCGCGTAACCCGGAGAGCGGTTGCAGCGGATCGCGACTGCCAGACAGCGCGCCAATCAGCAGCGCCGCGCCGGTCAGTAGCATAACGATGCCGATACCTTTCCAGAAACGGTTCCAGCCCTTGGCATGCGGTGGCAAGGGGTCAAGCGCATGTAGATAGATCGCGGGAATAATCAGCAAGGCGGCCCACAACAGCATCTGAACGACCGCTGGAATCACCGGTGAAATCAACCAGACCGCTGTGGCAAGCAGAAGCACACCAAAGGATTTTTTCACCGCCTCCATCCACGGCCCAGTTTTGGGGAGCAGCGTTCCCGCCGAGAGGCCGACAACAATCAGCGGCACGCCCATGCCCAGCGCCATCACAAACAGGGCGGCACCGCCGAACACGGCATCACCGGTCTGGCCGATGTAGAGCAGAGCACCGGCCAGCGGGGCGGCCACACAGGGGCCGACGATTAGCGCCGAGAGCGCGCCCATCAGGAACACGCCAAGGCCACGCCCACCTTGCAGATGACCAGCCTCATCCGACAGTTTGCTTTGCAGTGCAGTGGGCAGTTGCAGTTCGTAGAAGCCAAACATCGAGAATGAAAGAACGACAAAGACCAAGGCAAATGCCCCCAGCACCCACGGGCTTTGCAGGGCGGCGGAGAGCAAGGTGCCGGTCAGGCCGGCAGCCACACCGGCAGCAGCATAGGTCACCGCCATGCCCAAAACGTAAGCCAGCGACAGGGCAAAACCCCGGCCCCGCGTCACTTTGTGGCCTTGCCCCGCAATGATGCCGGAGAGAATCGGAATCATCGGGAAGACGCAGGGGGTCAGCGAGAGGCCTAAGCCAGCGAGGAAGAAGAAAGCGAGGTTGGCCCAGAAGCCTGAGTTTTTCAGGGCGCTGGCGATTCGGCCACTTTCATCGCCCTCATTTGCTGTCGGCAAGTTGCTGGAAGCGGTGACCGAAGGATCAGGCAATTCAACACTGACCGTTTGGGTTTGTGGCGGGTAGCAAACACCGGCATCGGCGCAGCCTTGCGAGATAACATTCAGTTTGAGCGACAGCACACCTGAGGCATTGCGCTCAACCGGCACTTTGTAACTTAACTTCTTGTAGTAGACCTCGACCTTGCCGAAATTGTCGTCATTTTTTTCCTTGCCCTTGGGAATGTCGAGCGCCCCAGTCTTGGCTGCTTCACCCTGCACCGATGCTTTGAAGGCATGGCGGTAGAGGTAATAGCCCTTGGCGATCTCGTAAGTCACCTCGATGGTCTGGCCATCCAGCGCCCGTGCCGAGGGTTTGAAAGCGACCGCCGGATCAAGGAACTCCTGAGCGTGCGCCAGAGAGCAAATAAAAGCAAAGAAAAGAATCAGGGTGCGCATCATGGTTGGACAGTTTCTGCAGCGACCCAGTTCAGGTAGGCGGGAAGGCCTTGCGCGATTGGGAGAGCAATAATTTCGGGCGTTTCATACGGATGCAGGCTGGCCACCATTGCTTCAAGCGCCGGGTAGGATGCTACGGTGCACTTGATAAAAAGGGGAATTTCCGTGGCTGACTCAACATTCCCCTGCCAGCGATAAACCGATTGAACTCGCGGCATGATGTTGACGCAGGCGGCGAGCTTGGCCTCGACCACAGCCAGAGCGATGGTGTTGGCGACTTCTTCGTCGGGGCAATTGGTTAGAACCAGCAAAGTTTCCATGAGTGGATTTTACTTGAGCAGACGGCGACGCGTCAGATGCAGGGCAATCTTAAAGGCTACGCCGGTCGTCACCAGCAGTGCCATGATGTGAATCAGGGCATCCGGCGGGAACTGCCCGGCCAGCAAGGGACGAACCAGCGCCACACCTTGCGCCAGCGGCAGACAGGAGCCGATCACAGCCAGCCAGCCGGGGAGCTGATCGGTCGGAAAAAACACCCCGGAAATCAGCGTCATCGGCGTAATGAAAAGCGTGAAGTAGTACATGAAAAAATCGTAGGACGGGGCCAGCGCATTCCAGATCAGGCCAAGGGAGGCAAAAGCCAGCCCGGTCAGGACGATGGCTGGGAGCGCCCAGAACAGCATCGGCCCTTGGGTCAGACCCAGCGCGCTGATCACCACCAAAATCGCCATCCCGGAAAACAGTGATTTGGTCGCCGCCCAGAACAACTCGCCCGCCAGCACATCGGCCAGCCCTAAAGGCGTATTGAGAATGGCATCCCAAGTCTTTTGCACGTGCATGCGGGAGAAAGCGGAGTACAGCGCCTCAAAGGTTGCGGCATTCATGGTTGAGGCGCAAACCGTACCGGCGGCAAGAAAGGCGACGTAAGGCTGGCCGTCAATGCTCGGCAGCATCTTGCCCAAACCGTAACCGAGTCCGAGCATGTAGATCAGCGGATCGGCCAGATTGCCCAGAATAGAAGGCAGTGCCAGCTTTTTCCAGACCAGAAAATTGCGCCGCCAGACCGGCAGCCAACCCAACGAGAAAATAGTCACGCTCATTAACCGCTTCAAGGAGATCAGAACAACTCGATCTCGCCGGACACCGGCTTCTCGGCAATGGACTCAATGTAAGCCGATTCCTGATTGACGATCACATTGGTGTGCAATGAACGCAGGCGTTTGACCCTAACTCGCCCGGTGGCCGGGAAATACACCACCATGCGCGGGAAAATATCACCGACATCCTGCGCCGCAATCTGCAGCGACTCGGTTTTCAGGTAATCAAGGACAAAATCAATATTGCGCTTACCAACATCCGCCATTCTTTCCATCATCCGGCCGCCGCCGAAAATTTTGACTTCAAGGTTTTTGCGCTGCCCACCGCTACGCAAAATGACGTTGATCAGGTGTTCCATAGCGTAGTTGCCATAACGCGTCGCCGCCCCCAAACCTGATGCAGTCCACGCCTGCCCCTCGTCCTTGGTGGAAGCAGGCAACATGAAATGATTCATCCCGCCGACCCCGGTCACCCGGTCACGAATACACGCCGAAATGCACGAACCCAGGGTCGTATAGACGCCTTCTTCAGAACGGGTGACGTAGTACTCGCCGGGCAAAATACGCGCTGCGTAGGCTTCATACTTGGCATTCCATGAACGCCGGACATGCTCAAACCCCGGCAGTACCGGTGGCGGATCGGGGCGAATACCTTTAGTCGATGGCAGCATAAAACCTGTTCTTATTCTGGTCGTTATCGTTATTCGGCAAACAACTGCTCGACTTCCTTGATTTCAGTCTGCGCCTCGCGCACGACCTCTTCGATGCAGTCTTCATCCAGCCCGGCCTGTGCCCACGCGGCAGCCTCAATTGGCGAAAAATCATCGAGTTCCAGCGAATCAACTTCGGCCATCATCGCCAGCACATTGGCAATATGCACAATCGCCACCGCTTTGGCATGCTGACTGGCGCCGGTCGGATTGTGATGGCAACGGATACACTCTTCGAGCAAAGGGGGCAAATGCCAATGCTTCGCCAGTTCACCACCGACCTCTGCGTGATCCAGCCCCATGACTTCCTGCTCAGCCTGATGTACCTGAACCTCATCCTGACTGTCGAGCACCATCAACAAGGCGGCTTCGGCCTCTTTAGGCAAGCGGTTAAAAATCACCAACTCGCCGATATCGTGCAGCAAACCTGCTGTAAAGACGCTATCCGGGTCGCAACCGCGCACCTTTCTGGCCAGTAATCGGGCGATCAAGCCGCAGAACAGACTATGCCGCCAGAAGTTATGCATCGACACCAGATCATTCGACATGCCGGCGAAACTCTTGGCCACCGACATCGACAAGGCGAGACTGCGAATCTGCGAGGTACCAATAATCGCTACCGCTTTCGCCACCGTGGTGACCGACGAGGGAAAGCTAAACATGCTGCTATTGGCAATACGTAACAGGCGGATGGTAAAAGAGGGATCCTGATTGATTGCCTGCGCGATATCGTTGGATGAGCTATTGGGATCATCAATCAGCCGGCTGATCCGCATAAACACGTCCGGCAGGGTCACCAGACCATCAATATCCTTGACGAGATCGCTTACGGTAACTGGCGGCACGGACATCCCTAACTGGCAGCATTAATGACTGCTTATTGTGCCACTACCGCAAGGGAATTGCATCGTCGGATCAAGGCAAGGATGTCAAAATAGC
>CAYRBE010000036.1:0-15859 GCA_964422345.1 uncultured Dechloromonas sp. | reverse complement strand
TAATCGAGAATTTCACCGAAATCGATGTCTGCGGTCATGCCGAGTGAAATGACCGAAGAGAAGCCAACCTGATTCGCTGAAGCCCAGTCAAGTACGGAAGAACACATCGCGCCGGATTGTGAAACCAGTGCCAGGTTACCCGGCGCGGCGGTGACGTTGGTAAAGGTGGCGTTCAGGCCGAGATCCGGGCGAATGATGCCGAGGCAATTCGGGCCGAGAATACGAACATTGTACGAACGGGCAATTTCAAGCACCTTGCGCTCAAGCGCAGCACCAATATGGCCGGACTCGGAAAAGCCGGAAGCAATCACGATGACGTTGCGAATGCCGCTGCGGCCGCATTGTTCGATGAGCTGGGGGACTGTTTGCGGGCGGGTGGTGATCACCGCCATTTCAACGCGGGCGCCGATTTCTTCAATCGATTTGTACGCCTGCTGGCCTTGAATGGTCTCGTGTTTCGGGTTGATCGGGTACAAACGTCCTTTGTACCCCGAGCTGAGGATGTTTTTGAAAATGATGTTTCCGACCGAGTTTTCACGTTCGGAGGCGCCAATTACTGCGACTGATTTCGGTTCAAAAAGCGTAGTCAGATAGTGCTGTTCTAACATGACAATCCTCTATTCAAGATGTTATTGTGCAGTGCAATATTTTATCACGAAACATATGATCATTCCATGATAAAGAGTAGGGTTATTAGCTAAAGTTCGAGCTTGGAGTCGATGATGCACGACTGCGTAAGCGTCTTGTGTACCGGGCATTTTTCAGCAATTTCCAGTAGTCGTTGGCGCACTTCGGCGCTTAGCTCACCTTCCAGCGTAATGTTTCGCCGGATCAGGTCACGACGCGCCCCGTCCAGTTCAATTTTTTCATGGGTCAGCGCCACCTGAATGCCGGTGAGTGCTAAGCCTTTTCTTTCGGCATACATCCGTAAGGTCATTGAGGTGCACGCGCCCAGTCCGGCCATGATGAAATCAAACGGTGCCGGCCCGGTATCGCCGCCGCCCATGCTGATAGGTTCGTCGGCAAGCAACTGGTGCTGGCCGGCAATCACTGTCTGCTGGTATCTTCCGTTTCCGTTCTCACTGACGACCACTGCGGCTGACATGACTGGCTCCCTGAATAAAATTGATGAAATGATACCCCCCTCACCGTGGGTCTGCTTGCATATGGACCGTATTCCTCGAAATGGCCATGTGCTCGATTTGGCTTGTGGTAGCGGGCGGCACAGCCGTTTGCTGGCCGGCGCTGCTTATGCCGTGTTGGCGGTTGATCGGAATGCCGAGGCGATGTCCGGCTTGGCCGGGTTAGAGGGGGTGACTACGGCTCAATACGATCTTGAGGGTGGGGATTGGCCGCTCGCCGGTCAGCAGTTTTCTGGCATTGTGGTGACTAATTACTTATGGCGGCCACGATTTGATGATTTGCTTAATTTGCTAGCGCCCGGTGGTGTCTTGATTTACCAGACCTTTATGATGGGTAATGAGGTCTATGGCAAGCCATCCAGTCCGGCGTTTCTGCTCCAGGCTGGCGAGTTGCGGCAACGTCTTGAGTCTGCCGGGCTGCGTGTATTGGCTTTTGAAGAAGGCTATATGGCCAGCCCTAAGCCGGCCATGGTTCAGTCGGTTTGTGCGATTCGGGATTGAACGATCGCTGTGGCGAGGCGGGTAATGCCTTCGGGCGAGAGGTCATCGGTAGAAAAATTGTCTGATTCGCGCATTGCCGTGAAATTTCGGTTTTGCGAACGGAAATAAAGCGGGTCGTAGTGTTGTTCGAGTAACTCGCTGACCAGATTTTCCCATTGGTTGGTGCCGATCATTTCATGCCATCGGTTCAGTGTTTCCCGACTTTGCAGAGTGTGTAGCGCTTCCAGTCGTTTGCTTAAAAACTCAGGCAAGGTCAGGAAATAGTCGTAATCCTTGAGCAGGAAGCGGACGCGGGACGCTAGCGTTGCTGAAATGTTGATCACAGCTTGGCTGGCGCGCATGCTTTCGATCAGGGTTTCCGGTACGTGCAAATTGCCAACCTTGCGGCTCTCGGCTTCGACATAGACTGGGCGGCCGGGGTCGAAACTTTCTAAGGTCGTCATGATGCTGGTTTCAAACCATTTTTGTGAAGGTTGCGGCTGATTGGGGAGTACGCCAAGCACCGATCCCTTATGGCTGGCTAGCCCTTCAAGGTCGAGAATTTGCTCGCCCATGTCACCGATGGCTTGCAGAATGCGGGTTTTTGCGCTGCCAGTGGCCCCGGCAATAATCCTGAACTCAAACTGTCCCGGTAAATTTTCCAGACGCGTAATCACGTGGCTGCGCCATGCCTTGTAGCCGGAATCCAATTGCCCGGCCTGCCAGCCAACAGAGCGGAAAATGGTGGTCATCGAGCCACTGCGGTCGCCGCCGCGCCAGCAGTAAATCAAAGGTTTCCAGTTTTTCGGCCGGTCCATGAAACGGGTCCGCAGATGATGGGCGATATTTTCTGCCACCAGCGCTGCCCCCACTTTTTTGGCTTCAAATGGTGAAACCTGTTTGTAGAGGGTGCCAACCTCAATGCGTTGTTCGTTATCGAGTACCGGGCAGTTGATCGCGCCGGGTATATGGTCTTCTTCAAATTCGGCTGGTGAGCGGACGTCGATGATTTCATCGAATTTGGCCATGTCGGCCAAAGTTGGGCGGTTTTGTCTCATGCGTTCATTTTAACAGGGGGCGCAAGCTCAGCCAGACGTGATCCATGATCAAGGGCTGGGCTTCGGCGGTGGGGTGGAGATTGTCCGCCTGAAAAAAGCTGCCTTGGCTGGCAATGGGTTCGAGCAGAAAGGGCAGCAGGGTGGTTTTCTTGCTGCGCGAAATGTCAGCAAAGCTGGCATAAAAATCACTGGCATAGGGGCCGTAGTTCGGCGGCAGGCGAATGCCGGCGAGCAGCACCTTGGCACCCCGTTTTTGTGCCATGTCGATCATCGCGTTGAGGTTTTCCTGCATTTGTTTCAGGGGCAGGCCGCGCAGCCCATCGTTAGCGCCGAGCGCCAGAATGACAATCGCCGGTTTGTGCTGGTCGAGCGCTGGATTCAGGCGTGAGCGGCCGCCGGCGGTTGTTTCACCCGATATCGACAGGTTGGCAACGGTATAATCCATGCTTCTTTCGCTCAGTCGCTTGCCGAGCAGTGAGGGCCAGGCGAGTTCCGGGCGAATCCCGTAGCCGGCAGAGAGCGAGTCACCCATGACCAGTATGGTTTTACCAGCCTGAGCCGGGGCGGCGACGAAAAGTAATGAACAGATCAAGGCAAACAGGAAGTGAGCGAGCCGCATGGCAGATAAACCAGTCGTAGAAGTCTTGGGGTTAGGCAAGTCGGTCGATAACGGCGGCCAGCCTTTGCTTATTCTGCAGGATATTTCGTTTTCGGTCATGCCGGGTGAAACGGTCGCGATTGTAGGCGCATCGGGTTCGGGTAAATCGACCCTGCTTGGCTTGTTGGCCGGTCTGGATATCCCATCAACTGGCGAAGTTTTGCTCGATGGTTTATCGCTGGCAAGTTTGAATGAAGATGATCGTGCCCGTCAGCGCGGTAAATTGCTGGGGTTTGTCTTTCAGTCATTTCAGTTGTTACCCTCCTTGAATGCGCTGGAAAATGTCATGCTGCCGCTTGAACTGGCTGGCGTGAAGACTGCGGCAGCGATTGCGACTGACTGGCTTGAGCGGGTTGGACTGGGGCATCGCCTTAAGCATTATCCGAAACATCTTTCGGGTGGCGAGCAGCAGCGTGTTGCGCTGGCACGGGCCTTTGCTCCCTCGCCACGTTTGGTTTTGGCCGATGAGCCGACCGGTAATCTTGATGCGGCGACCGGGCAACAAATTATTGATTTGATGTTCGATCTGAATACCAAGCAAGGAACGACCTTGATTTTGGTCACCCACGACGAGGCAATTGCAGCCCGTTGTCACCGGGTGCTGCGGATTCAGTCCGGGCGGCTGGCTGATTAGATTTTGGATAGTAAAAACATGGAAACCATCACCAGAAATCAGGCGGTCAAGGATTACACCGGCTATTCGTGCATCGGCTTATTCAACCCCAAGGGGCCGGAAAATGTAGGCTCCATCATGCGT
Source organism: uncultured Dechloromonas sp. (assembly GCA_964422345.1). Classification (GTDB taxonomy): domain Bacteria; phylum Pseudomonadota; class Gammaproteobacteria; order Burkholderiales; family Rhodocyclaceae; genus Azonexus. Next base: position 11,764 of record CAYRBE010000036.1, on the reverse strand, counting down.
GCCGCCGGGTGCTATGGCGTTAATTCGGTTTTTTACACCGGCAAGCGCTACGAGCGGGCCAATGAGTTCCGCACTGATACCAAACAGGTGCATCTGCAAATTCCGCTGATCGGTGTCGATGATCTGCAGCAGGTCATTCCCTTCGGTTGTGTCCCGGTCGCCATTGAAGTGCATCCCGATGCTCAGCCGTTGACCGAATACCGTCATCCGGAGCGGGCGTTCTATATCTTTGGGCCAGAAGATGGCAGCCTGAAAAAAAATGTGACCCAATGGTGCAAAGACATCGTTTATATCCCGACGCACGGTTGCATGAATCTCGCCGCTACCGTCAATGTCGTGTTGTATGACCGAATGTTGAAAGCGACAGGCTTTCGCCCGGAATGAAAATGAAAAATGCCATTTTTGGCCTGTGCACCGTAGCATTCAGTTTTCTTGCTCAGGCTGATGAGGTATTGATCGCGGTCGCTGCCAATTTTGCTGCGCCGATGCAGAAAATTGCTGCTGAGTTTGAAAAGGACACTGGCCACAAGGTGATCGTGTCGCTAGGCAGCACTGGCAAGCTCTATGCGCAGATTGTGAACGGTGCGCCGTATGAATTGTTTTTGTCAGCGGATAGCGAAACGCCTCGGCGACTGGCGCAGGAAGGTTTTGGCTTGGAAGCCAGCCGATTTACCTATGGGTTGGGAAAACTGGTTCTATGGTCGGCTGACCCTGCCTTGGTTGATGCTCAGGGTTTGGTTTTGAAGCGGGGAAGTTTTAAACGGATTGCGCTGGCTAACCCTAAAACCGCGCCCTATGGGGCTGCAGCGTTAAGTGTTTTACGCCATCTTGACTTGTTCAATACGCTCCAGTCACGTTTCGTTCAGGGTGAGAATATTAGCCAAGCCTACCAGTTTGCTTCCACCGGTGCGGCGGAACTGGGTTTTGTCGCCTTGTCTCAGGTGATGGTCGATGGGCAACTGGTTTCGGGATCGGCTTGGCGGGTTCCGGAGCACTTCTATGCACCCATTCGTCAGGATGCCCTGCTGCTTAATAAAGGCAAAGATCGTCAGGCTGCACTGGCAATGCTGGCCTATTTGAAGGCGACGAAGGCGCAGGCTGTGATTCGTGGTTACGGTTATACAACGCCATAATTCAATCGCTTTTTTCTACCCGGTTGCGGCCATTGTTCTTGCTGCGATAGAGCGCTTCGTCGGCGCGAGTCACCATCTGGTGGACTGACTCTCCGGGTCTTGCAGAGCAGACACCAAAACTTGCGGTGGCTTGGCCAATCGCCGGGAAGGGGTGGTCGGCAATCGACTGTCGTAGTTTTTCGGCAAACTCTACAGCACCTTCAAGATGGGTGTCAGGGCAGATAATCAGAAACTCTTCACCGCCCCAGCGCCCAACGCAATCAACCTTGCGCGTTTCGGCAATCAGTAGGCCCGCAAGCTCAACCAATACCTGATCGCCGACGGGATGGCCGTGGTTGTCGTTGATTGCCTTGAAGTGGTCGATATCAAGCATGATTAGAGCAAAAACATTGCCGTAACGTAAGTGACGGTGAATCTCGCTGGCTAGCACTTGATCAAGTTTTAGGCGGTTATTCAGGCGGGTTAGCGTATCGGTAACCGAGAGTTCTTCGAGTAATTTGTTTTTCTCAATCAATTCAAGTTGCGCGGCTTTGACTTGTTCATAGGCATGTTCGGTCGCTGCCACTGCATCGCGTGCGGTCGCTTCTGCCTGAGCGTGCCGGAGGATGATCTGCTTGAGCTTTCGCAGGGTGAGGTTAAAACCATCAATTAGCTCATCAAGTTCGACTCGTTGAGTTTTGGGTAATTCCTTGACGTCGTCACCATGTTCCGAGGCGAGGCTACGAAGCCCGTCACCCAGTTCCTTGAGTGGACGAAAAATGATTTGCAGACTAAGTGTTAATACCAACAGCAGTAGCAAATTCATCGCTATGACTTCGGCTACATTTCTGACCAGAGAGACGCGCAGTGCCTTGTTTATTTGATCGCGCGAGAAGTGGACGCTTAGCTTGCCAATACTGATCTTTCGCCTTTCATCATCGAGCTGAGGTGGCGGATAAATGCTGACCTCCACCTTCGTTTCAGCCGTCGCGTTGAAGGTCTTTTTCAGAACCGGCTTACCTGATGTCTCGCGGACAATCCCGCTATAAATTTCGGTATTGTCCGGTGAGGTAAGGATGGCAGCGCTGACCTCCTGTGAATGCATTGCTGCTTCGAGTTTTGCGTCGACAAGACTGAGATCAAGCGCCCATAACGGCTCTGCCAGATTCTGCTGGAGATTGGCCAGTACGTCATTTTTTCCCGTCTCAAAGCGGGATTCGAGTTCCTTGGCCAGCAACTGCTGCTCGTAAAAGGCGAAACAGCCCAGTGTCGTGGTTGTGACAACCATGAACAAAATAATCAAACGCAGGTGAATTGAATTCATCCAGCGGGGCATTTATCAGCCTTTCTACTAGCGAATAAGCGCGTTACTTTTCGGCGACTTTATCGAACAACAGGCGGAACTGTTTGAGTTCCGGGTGTGTTTCTTCGTATTTTTTGCTGAAGCCGACGTGTACCGTTTCCGTCTTGATCGCCATGATGCGCTTTGACTTATAACGCATACGCTCTGGCAAGCCCTTGGACTCAAGTCCAATCAATGCCTCGTTGAGGACAATGCTGGGATTGATCACACAGTCAATTTCTCCAACCAGCATTTTTTTGACCAGACCGCTGAACTCGACTCCATCAACAATAGTGATTTTTCCCTGTTTGGCCAGCTCAAAGAAAGCCGGGCCGGGGGCGAGATAGCCGCGCTGGTTACCGAAGCTCAGGCCAGCAAAGTCGTCGGGATAGGTTTCGAGTTTTTTGTTTTCAACCTTGTCACGGTTGCAGTGAACGGCGACTTCTTCTTCAAAAATTGATGCTGAGTGATTGAGGAAAGGTCGTTCAACCGGGCGGTAGTACGCGCCTAGAAGGCCAGCACCGATGCCGGATTTAACCTCTTCAACGGCTCTTGCCCATGGCACGAATTTAATCTGGACTTCGTAGCCGGGGATTTTTTTCAATACCCTTTGCAGGTTTTCAACATAGAAGCCCTTTGCCACACCGTTTTCTTCATACGAAAACGGTCGCTGACCTGCCTCTGAGTAAATGACGATTTTTGTTTGTGCGGATACGTTGAGTGCTGCAAACAGCAGTGCGATCAGAAACCCTAGTTTCATGACGAATCCCCCCGGCAAGTGGCGTCATCATCTTAGCATTGCTCAAACCAAATGGAACAATGCTGTTAGCTTATGACCGGGGCTTCAGCTTCACATGCTGCCGAATCAAAGCCAGTAGTTCGTTTGAGTCGAGCGGTTTTGAAACGTGGCCAACCATCCCGGCGGCGAGGCATTTGTCGCGCTCTTCTCCAAAGGCGTGGGCGGTTTGAGCGATGATCGGCAGATCGGGGGCGAGTTCCCGAATCACTCGTGTTGCTTCGTAACCATTCATTTCCGGCATCTGCAGATCCATCAGCACGACATCGTAAGCGTCCCGACCATCAGCAATGATGCGTTCAACAGCTTCCCGGCCGTTGGTTACCATGACGACCTTGGCACCATCTTCGATCAAATTTTCGAGCAGGATTTCACGGTTGATCGGTTCATCTTCGGCGACCAAAAAAGATAAGCCGGCGAGGGAGTTGGCTGTGGTGGCGGGTTCGGCGACAGGCGTCGATGTCGTCAGGTCTGAACTCTGATAGGGCAGGTAAAACTCGACGCTTGTGCCGACGCCATATTGGCTAATGATTTCAATTTTGCCGTGCATCAGTTCGAGAATCTGTTTGCAAATTGCCAAGCCCAGTCCGGTGCCGCCAAATTTGCGAGTGGCTGAAGCATCTGCCTGATGGAAGGGCATAAACAGTTCGCTCATTTGCGCTTTGGTCATGCCGATGCCGGTATCGCTTACCTTGAAATGTAGTTGTGAATCATGGCAAGAAACCGACAGTGTGACTTCACCTTGCTCAGTAAATTTTATCGCGTTCGACAAAACATTGAGCAAAACCTGACCCATCCGTAGCGGGTCACCGATGCAGGTTTCAGGAAGATCGGGTGCCAGTGTGACGTGCAGCCCGAGGTGCTTGGATTCGGCACGGTCATGCACCAACTCGACGGCGCTGCTAACGACTTCGTGAATTGATACGGTAGTTTGTTCGATAGCGAGCTTGCCAGCCTCGATTTTTGAAAAATCGAGAATGTCGTTGATCACACCCAACAAACGCTTGCCTGAAATCACGATTTTGCTGAATGAGTTACGTGCTTTTTCGCTGTTCTCATAGCCGCGCAGACCAATTTCAGCAAAGCCGAGAATGCCATTGAGCGGGGTGCGGATTTCATGGCTCATGTTGGCAAGAAACTCACTACGGACACGCGCCAGATTTTCAGCGGCAATCAATGCGCGTTCCTGAGCCTGCGCTGCGGCACGCTGCTCGCTCATGTCGACAAAACTGATTACGGCGCCGCTGGTTTGGCCATCCTGAACAATCGGGTGAATGGCGTACATCACAGGCACAGCATGGCCGTCAGCATGCCAATAAACTTCATTATCGACGCGTACTTTCTGGCCAAGCTTTAAGGCGTTGTGGCTTGGGCATTCTGCTACCGGATAAACCGTACCATCGAGTTTGCTGTGATGGAAAAGAGCGTGTCCGTTACGCCCGATGACTTCTTCCGCTGTGTAGCCAAGCAGTTCGCAAGCCGCGGGGTTAATGAAGGTAATGTTGCCGCGGGTATCCACGCCATACAAGCCATCGGCACTGGACTGCACAATATGGCTGGCCCGCGCTTCAGTTTCCATCAAGGCAGCGGTACGTTCCTCTACCAGTTGTTCAAGGTGCCGGCGGTGGGCGAGGAGTTCCGCTTCGTCAGCTTTGCGTTGGGTAATGTCACGAGTAATTGCCAGATGTAGCACCTGGTCATTCACTCGCATGGGTACGGCGTGGGTCTCCATCCAGTGACGCCCGCCTTTTAACCCCAACATGACAAACTCCATGCGGGCGGGTTGCCCAGCGATTACCCGCTGATGCATTTCGGAAAATGCAGTTTTGGATTCTGGTGCAATGAGATTGAGGACGGGTTGATTGACGACGGCTTCCAGCGAGTCGGATTCAACTAACGCGAGTCCGGCTGGATTCATTTCAATCAGGCGCCCTGAGGCATCAACGATTTTGATGCACTCCGGTTCGTTCTCGATGATGGTTTTCAGCCGCAATTCACGCTCGGCCAAGGCGAATTCATTTTGTTCTGATTTTTTCAGCAGACGGAAAATAAAGCCACCCAAGATCAGTGACAGCAGCAAATAACTGAAGGCCAACGCGGCGGTTTTGGTGACTTCACTGTGCCAGTCAAGCAAATAGTCTTCGCTTGCTGCACCGACGATAAAGAGCATCGGTGCCTTGCTTAAACGGTTGAAACTGACGATCCGCTTAAAACCATCGGCAGAGGTGGGGGTGAAATAGGTAGTGGATTGAATGCCGGAAGCTGCAATTTTTTGTAATTCTGGTGAGACTGCCTTATTGCCGATCTGCCCTATAGGTTTGTCCGGCTGGGGCGGGAAGCGGGTGATCAAACCGAGTTCGGCGTCACGAAGAACAATCGTGCCATTAGCCCCGACATTAAACTTGGCTAGCAGGTTGTCAAAATGGCTGAGTGCAATCGGTGCTGAAATGATTCCCGCAAAACTGCCATCCGGATAGTTATAGCGGCGGTTGAAACCGATAATGACTCTTTTGGCGACCCGCCCCATGATGGGCTTGGTGACGAACAGCGGGTTGTCTGTGCTGTCACGGAGGAAGTTGAAGTAATCACGGTCAGACCATCGCGGGGCATTGTTCTTATCCAGACCTTTGCCCAAAATCACCAGACCTTCGGCGTTGGAAACACGAAAGGCTTCAACTTCAGGCAGGCGTGCTTCCTGCCGGGCCATAAAGGTATTTATTGTCGTTTCGTTTATGCCGCCAGTACCCAGTTGCCGTGTTAGTTCGTCGGCGAGCGCGAGGAGAGCAAGGTCGATTTTCTCAATGCTATTGGAAAGAGTTTGATCGACCGCTTTTGCGATGTTCTGGGTTTGCGCTTCAGCGCGTTGTTCGTGCTGGTGTTGGCTGTTTTGGAGGGAAATGCCGGAAAGCGAAAATACTAATACATTCGAGCCGATTAGAACGGCAAGCAATAAAAAGCGTAAGCGCAGGTTTTGCTTCATGGTTTAAGTATTCGTATCCCCTTATCTAACGATTATACCCCTTTGGTCATAGATGACTCCGTGCTAAATGTCGGGTTTAACAGTTTTTTCGGGCGAGCATTTTTGCCTAAAACGGGTGTGCACCGCAGCACTTGGTTTTGTACCCGATGAACAAAAAATCAGGCTGGATTTTTGGTGTGTGCGTTGGTTACCCGGCCGAGCGGGCCGTGTTCCACGTAGAGAATTTGGGCTGATTGCCATTCAGCTAATAATTTGGGGTCTAGTGCCAGACCGGTGGCGAGTTGCTCCATTCCGACCGGACGCCAGCGTTGGTCGGTTTTGCCTGAGTGAGCCTTGAGTTTTTGGTGCAGGTAGCTCATGCCGGTTAGGGATACTGCAACGAGTAGCACATAGGGGGTGATGTGGGCCAGCGCCAGAAATGCGTCGAGACTGATCTGGCTAGGGAAAGAGATTTCGGGCAGTTTGTAACCCAGGTAGCGGCCAAGGGCGGCAAAAAAAGGTATCCACATGACGAACCAAAGCACCCATGCGGCGATGGTGAGCAGCAGGGCAAAGGTTCGACGGGCCGGATGGGTGAGGTCCGGGCGGTCGATGATTAACGGGAGTCGGTTGGCTTGATGCCGCGGTCCGGGCTGATCCATCGGGCTCTCTTAGTGGTGTCGCGTAAAAGGATTTTGGGTAGGGCAACGACTGAGGTAACCGCAGTGATCGTCCAATAGATGATTGGATACCAGATCATCCAGAAGTAATTTTTCAGCAGGCCTTGGTCATAGGGGCGATCAAGTACCAAGCTGAGCATCATTTGTAACAAACAGGTCGTGCCGATAAGCAGTCCGGCCCACCCCATCAGCAAAATGGGGGCGCTTTGCAGGTCAATTTTGTAGACGATAAGGTCAAGCACGCGGTAGCTGGCAAGCAGGGCAAATAAACAGGCCCAGACAATACTTAATGTGTATTCGATGCAGAGTGGCCATAGCCACAAAGTCTTGCGGGAAAACAGCTTGGGCCAGTAATCAATCATTACCTGCGTACCGCCCATCGACCACCGCAGGCGTTGTTTCCACAAGCCGCCCAAAGTTTCTGGCATGAGAATCCAGCACAGGGCACGGGGTTCAAAGCGAATTTCCCAACCGGCGAGTTGGAGTTTCCAAGAAATATCGACGTCTTCTGTTAGTTTTTCCGGGCTCCAGAAACCGACTTCATAGAGTGCGCTGCGGCGGAAGGCGGTAATCACGCCGGAAACGGTGAACATCAAGCCGACTGAGCGTTGGGCGCGTTTGATTAGTCCGACAATCGATGAAAATTCGCCAACCTGAATTTTCCCCAACAAAGTGGAGCGGTTACGGACGCGCGGGTTGCCAGTGACAGCCCCCACTTCAGGTTCATCAAAATGGCGGACCAGCCAGTTGAGCGAGTGAGCATCGAGCCGAGCATCGCCATCAATACCAACCAGAATTTCTGCCTTGGTGAGTAGGGCGGCGGTGTTGAGACCGACGGCTTTGCCTTGGTTTTCCAGTTGGTGAATGACACGCAGCTTGGGAAAGCGGCTGGCCAGTTGATTGAGTATCTCGCCGGTTTTGTCCTTGCTGCCATCGTTAATGGCGATGACCTCAAAGTTGGGGTAGGCTAGTTCCATCAAGGCTTCGATGGTTTCCTCGGCGTGGGCTTCTTCATTAAAGCAGGGGACCAGTACAGCGATCAGCGGGTATTCGTCACGCACGGGGGGCTGATTGACGATGCGGTGCGGATGGCGTTCGAAACGCAGGTAAAAGGTGATGCCGCCGATCATCCAGACCATCGACATCAGGACCGGATAAAAAAAGATGAAGGCGAGCATGGCGCCCCAGGCATCACCGAGCAGGGCGGGCAGGGTGATCATCGTAGCTGGGGTTGCGAGCGCAGCGAGAAGGCGGGGAAGATTGTTTCCATACCGGCTTCGGGGAAGCTGTTTAAACCAAACGAGCGAAAGCCACTGGCTTCAAGCTGGCGCATCTGGTCAGCAATCTGGCTGGCGGGGTGGGTGGTGTCGAATTCAAGCAGCACCTTCTGTTTTGCCGAATCGGGTAAGGCTTCAATAATTTCGGGACGTGCAGGCAGAATAATCAGATCATCCTTCGCCAGTTTTGCCCAGCTTTCTGCCGGCGGTTGTTTATCCATGGCAAAAGCTATTTGTAAGGGCTGGCGCCAGCGACCGGCAGCTGTCCGTATTTGTTGCACCGCTGGATTATCCGGTGCGGCTTGAATGCGTAAGCCCGCGAAATTGACCTGCCGTGCCAGATCGCCGACAAGTTCTGGCTGGTTCAGCCATGCTGCTGGTAGATCAATAAATACCGGGACGCCTGCGCGGCGTTCTGTCTGCCAGGCGATGTGGTTGAGCCGGTCAGCCGCGACGGGAAGCCGGGTGGTCGGAAACAGTGCAGCCTCATGGCCATTGACGACGACCGCTGGTTTGATGAAGGCGATGTTGGGGGAGATGCTTAAAAGACGCTCAAGATTTTGTGAGAAGTCGGCTTCAAAATCATCCCAGTTAGTGGGGTCAATTCGTACGCTACGTATCGGGTCCGGGTTCCAACTAGCGCGTAGCATTTCAGCAAAGCCTTGGAGTGAGGGGCTATTTTCGATCAGCTGGCGTTTCCAGGCTGCGGTGGGGGTGGCTGCCGTGTTGTAGCCATCTTCAAGCGATAGCCCAATAGGCATGCCGAGTTGGGCGGCAACATGCTGTGCGGCCAAGTTGCTCCGGCCATAAGGCCAGACGATGATGCGCGGGGCTTTGCCGGTGCGTAGTGCAATGGTGTTTTTGAGGCCGGCTTCGATTCGTGCCGTGTAGGTGGCATCATCTTCATAGTGCCCGTTTTGGAAAAGCCTGGTGGTGGCTGCCGGCTGGGTGTTTCCCTGCGGGTTTGACGGAATGCCACGATGCAGATCGTAGGCGTGTGAGGCGGCTTCGATCAAGCCGGAGGCCTGCATTTCTTTGACTTCTTTCCAGGTGACAAATTCGCTGCGGGGGAGCGGCTTGCCATCGTAATCAACGGTTTGGCCCTGGGGAACTTCCAGCCACTTGCCGACCAGAGCAATTACCGCCGGGTATTTGAATAGCTTGAGTAGCGGGAAGGCGCGGGTGTAAACGTCACGCTTGCCGTCGTCAAATGAGAGCAGGATGGCATTAGGCGGCAGTGGTTTGCCACCCTTGCGGGCTTCGAGAATCTGATCGACGCTGACCGGGTGGTAATTGTTAGCCTTGAGCCAGGCAAATTGTTGGGCCAGATCGCTGGCACGAATGGCGGTTGGGGTAAGCGGTTCGTGATCGCTGAGGACTTCGTGGTAACTCAGTGAGATGAAGCGCGCATTGTCCTCAGCCCGGCTGAACGTCGTCAGAGCAAGGAGCAGGAGGATAGTGAGGGAGCGGATCAGAAGCGCCATAGCAGACCCAATGTGCCAAAGTTACGGCCTTCGCGGACGCCATCGTAGGGGCGCAGACTGCGGCCGATGCTGTAACGCAGCGAAAGGTCACGATCCAGCTCCCAACGATGGCCATATTCAATCGCCCCCATGTTTTCCGGGGCGTAGCCTTTTTCCAGCTGCCAGTAGCGGCCACCGGTCAGTGCTAGGCGCTGGCGCAGGCTGTAATCGTAATTGCGCCACAACAGATTTTCGACGGCGCCGGTTAGCCAGAGTGAGCGGTCATTGCGTGGGTTGAAGTAGCTCGCACCCTGTTGCAGGGTGTTATGTGAGGCGTCGCCCCCTAGCGTTGTTTCAAACATCCATTTGGGGCCACTGCTCCAGCGCTCGAACCATGAAAGATTCAGGGCTGTACGCTGGTTGCCGTCAGAGAAGTCGGTGCTGGCGATGCCACTTGCCAGCTTGCGTGATTCATTGGCGCGCCAGTCAGCGCCGAGTGAGAGGCGGCTGGCATTGACGCCATCGCGGACGGCGCGCACCGGAATCTGGTTGGTGACCGATTCTCCGGAAGCATAAACCGCCCAGTAATCGCTCGGCTTCCAGGTTGCCGTGCCGGTGACGCCGGGTTTTACGGAACTTCCGCCATTGACCTCGCCGGTCAGACGCCAGTCGAGATGACGCCATTCAGCACCTGCGCCTGTGCGGGTGAAGGTGGTTTTGCTGTTGTCGAAATCGGCACTGCTCGTATAGTTGTGAGCAAAAGCACGCCAGCTTTCAGCGAGTGGTTTGCTGTAGAGGTAACTTTCTACCGACCAGTCACGATTGCCCAGATAGCCGGAGTCCTGTCCACGGCCAAAGCCAGATTCAACACTGAGTTCATGACGGTCATGCAGATCCATCGAACGGGTGGCTCGTTTGACGCCACCGTGGTCGGGGTCAATGGCTTGTGCTGTTTGCAGTTCGGTTCGTGCGGCTGACCAGTCTTGCAGGGTGAGACTGTTTTCGGAAAGGTCGCTGTGAATCGAAGGGTTTTGCGGGTCGGAGGCCAATACTTGTTGCAGGCGTTGGTGTCCCAGTCGTGGCCAGCCACGCGCCATGGCAAGACTGGCTGACGATTGGCGAACTTCGCTGTTGAACGGGATAGCCATTGCCCGGCTGTTGATGCGCGCCTCCGCTTGTTTCAGGCGGTCAGCGTAGGTTCTGGCTTGATCTGAGGTGACATCAACACTGAGGCGTTCGCTGTTGTACTTGCCATCAAGGTGACGACGAATCGGCAGGCGAGTTGCGTATTGGTCAATGTGGGCGGTCGCTGCATCGATTTGTTCGGCATCAACCAGCGCGTAAAACAACCCAAGGTTGGCATCGAAATCATCCGGCGTTGCGGCAACAACTTCTTGATATAGGGCTACCGCTGTTTGCGGCTGGCGGAGTTCGAGATAGCTGCCAGCCACTTCTTTTTTGGCCCAGAGTGGAACGGTGATGTTGCGTTCAATCAGTGCTTGGTAAAGCGCGATGGCGTCGGTGGAACGGCGCCGCATTGAGAGCGCGCTCAGGCGGTCATTCAAACGTCGCTGGTCTTCTGTATCGGGGCTTGCCCCGGCGATGAACTGGGCGGCAAGGGTGTCTGTTTCAGCGATAGCTCGATCCAGTCGGTCAAAACGACTGGGGCCTTGCAAGGTGTTGCGGTCGATGATTCCGTAACGGATGCTCAAGGCAATCTGGTCACCCGCCATCGCTCGTTGTTCAGCGGTATCGAGTGCTGCGGCAAGCTCAGCGGCTTGTTCAAATAGACCCAGTCGCATGGCAGCGCGCCATGCGCTTTTGCGGGCTGCAGTATCTGCCGGATTTTTTTCGAGCAGCTGCATTTGCTGCCCTAAAACTATCGCCCAGTCCTCACTGGCCGTGTCTGCAGCCGATACCGTCGGGGCATGCAGGCTGGCCAGCAGGAGTAGTGGGCTGAGCAGTTTGGTCAGGGTCATAGGGCTGCATTGTAACGGTTAGCCCACTGCTCTTGAAATTTGCAATGATGACTGGGTTGCACCAGCCATCATTGCAGTGGCTTACTTGGTTTTTTTGTGAATCAGCAGGCTGCGCCGTTCTTCGTCGGCGTAGGCGTAGCCGATTCTGCCTTGTTT
>CAYRBE010000035.1:0-15873 GCA_964422345.1 uncultured Dechloromonas sp. | reverse complement strand
AAAACGGAAAGCCCGTTGTTCTAGCTGTATCAAATTTCGTGCCAAGCGGTTGGTTGGATTTGTTTTTAGCCTAGGATTGCTTTCTATCCTTTGAATTTGGATGGAGATCAATGATTTGCTGATTTTTAAGTGTGTACCTCCTGTGTGAGTAAAGTGCCGAAATTTGTCAGTCTTGCCGATTAAATGCGCAAAAATAAGACGCAATACTTTTTGGGTGAATAGCGGCTTTGGGAATAAGTGGTTTTTCCAGGTTGAGCGCATTATTGAAACCCCCTGCTTGAATGGTCAGGCCATCCGTTTGGATGGTGCCATCCAAATGGGAACTAAATAAACTATACTTTGGCTTCGCCATCGACCCCAAAGGCACTCCGGTGCCTTTTCTATTTGTATGTCAGAACCCTGTTGTTATCACTGCGGGCAACCTATTCCGGTTGACGTAGATCTCTCGGTAAAGATTGCCGATGAACCAAAGCAAATGTGTTGCTTTGGCTGCCAGTCGGTCGCTCAGGCAATTGTTGATAATGGCCTGGTGGATTATTACCGTAGCCGTGATGCAATGCCGGAGGCCCCGCGTGAGGCGATGCCAGCAATTCTTGATCAACTGATTTTGTTTGATCATGCTGATTTTCAAAAGAGTTTTGTTAAAACGCTGGATGCCAATGAGCGCGAAGCCTCGTTATTGCTCGAAGGTATTACCTGCGCCGCTTGTATTTGGCTGAATGAGCAGCATCTCGCCCGGCTTGCGGGGGTGACGGCGGTTGATATCAATTACACCAGCCGGCGGGCGCGGGTGCGTTGGGATGAAACCCGAATCAAATTGTCGGAAATTTTGGCGGCTATTGCGGCAATCGGCTATCGCGCCTATCCCTATGATGCTGCCAAAAACGAGGAAATTTCCCGGCAGGAGCGGCGTGATGCGCTTTGGCGGCTGTGGGTGGCCGGATTTGGCATGATGCAGGTGATGATGTATGCCTATCCGGTGTATATCGCTAACGGTGACATGACGGCTGATGTTGAATTGATCATGCGCTGGGCCAGTTTGCTGTTGACGATGCCGGTGGTTTTTTATTCCTCAGCACCATTTTTTAAGCATGCCTGGCGGGATATCAAGCTGCGTCGGGTGGGTATGGATGTGCCTGTCGCTCTGGGGGTGGGGGCTGCATTTTTGGCCAGTTGCTGGGCGACGCTGGTTCAATCTGGAGAGGTGTATTTTGATTCGGTCACCATGTTTATATTCTTCCTGCTTGGTGGTCGTTATCTTGAGATGACTGCTCGGCAGAGGGCGCTTGGCGTGACGGAGGCTTTGGCCAAGCTGTTGCCATCATTCGCGCAAAAAATGCCAAATTTCCCTGTGCACCGTAGCACTGAGCAATGTTTGGTGGCTGATATTCATCCTGGTGATTACGTACTCGTTCGAGCCGGGGATATCGTGCCGGCGGATGGTCGCGTGGTTGAGGGGGTGAGTTGTGCCAATGAGTCATTGCTTACGGGGGAAAGCAAGCCAGTTGCGAAAATGCCGGGTGAGGCGGTGACTGGCGGCTCAATTAATATGGAAAGTCCTCTGGTTGTTCAGGTTGAGCAGGTGGGTGAGGGAACACGTCTTTCAGCCATTGTGAGTCTGATGGAGCGTGCGGCATCGGAGAAGCCGAAGATTGTTGAATCAGCCGACAAAATTGCGAGTTACTTTGTTGCTGTCTTGCTGGTGATTTCTCTATTGGTTGCGGTGGGCTGGTATCTGATTGATCCTTCGCAGGTTTTGTGGATTACCGTTTCTGTTTTGGTGGTGACCTGCCCATGTGCCCTTTCGCTTGCGACGCCGATAGCGCTGACTGTTGCCGCGGGCGCCTTGGCCAAGGATGGTTTGTTGGTGACGCGTGGGCATGCAATTGAAACGCTGGCTCGGGCAACGCATTTTGTGTTTGATAAGACGGGGACTTTGACCACGGGTCGAATGCATCTTGTTGCTATGGTGGCTCCGGGGCGACTGGGCGATGAAGAGTCACTTGCGATTGCGGCTGCGCTGGAGCAAAGTTCAGAACATCCGGTGGCGACTGCCTTGCGTCGGGCTGGGGCGGATGTGCCTGTGCCAGCGGTTGATGTGTTGGTTGAGCCGGGGCAGGGGGTGGAGGGCTTGGTTGGTGGTCGACGTTACCGCATAGGTCGCCCGGAATACGCCTTGGCGATGAGCCAGACCCGGCTTGATGATGCGGTTAACTTGGGCACAAATGCCGCTGAATGGCTGGAGAGCGGTGATACGGTCGTGATTCTGGCGGATGATTCTGCTTGTCTGGCCGTATTTCGGATTGGTGACGAGATTCGCCCGGAGGCCGCAGCGATGCTTGCTGATTTGCGGGAGCAAGGTAAAACGCTGGTCTTGCTGACCGGCGATGCACCTGCGGTGGCATCGCGCGTAGCGGCATCTTTAGGGATAAGTGATGTTCGGGCTGGTGTGACGCCTCAGGGCAAACATGATTGTGTCAAAGCACTGCAGTCTGAAGGAGCAATTGTTGCGATGGTGGGGGATGGCGTAAATGACGCTCCCGTATTAGCTCAGGCGCAGGTTTCTATTGCGATGGGTGGCGGTGCTCATTTGGCGAGAACGCAATCAGACTTCATCTTGCTTTCAGAAAACCTTGAGCATTTGCGCTTTGGTACCCGGCGTGCAAGCAAGGCTTTGCGGGTGATCAAGCAAAATCTGTGGTGGTCGTTTGCCTATAATTTTGTGGCGCTACCGTTGGCGATTGCCGGGTACGTTACCCCGTGGATGGCTGGCATCGGGATGTCGGCGAGTTCTCTGCTAGTTGTTCTAAACTCGCTTCGCATTCAAAGTTCGGAGAAAGATTGATGGAAAGTATCTACTTGCTCATTCCAGTTTCAGTCATTTTGGTTTTTTTGATAGCGCTCGCCTTCTGGTGGTCAGTGCGTAGCGGTCAGTTTGACGACCTTGAGGGGCCGGGGTTTCGAGTTTTGATGGATGACGACCAGCCTTTGACAAAAAAAGTTCCCGAAGATGCTGGTAAACCTGAAAAAGTTTGACCTGAGTCAACGTTAATCCCTTGGTTGGCCGGCATTATGGCAACAGTGTGAAGCAAATGTTTCACAAACGGTCTCTGTTGGGGTTCGGGTGCGCTAAGACGCACCCTTTTTTTGTCCACAGAAATCTTAGTGTTAGTTATATATGACTATATAGACGACTTGAGTAGTAGATACTTGGTAGGTTGATCTAGGTCAAAACATGCTCCGTAAATTAGAATAGACTCTGCATTCATGTGCCACTTCGACTTCAGGGGGGTGGTCATTCTGTTTTTTCATTAACGAGAGGTGGGTTCATGTCTGGAACGAAAACCACATATAACGATAAGGTCGTACGGCAATTTGCTGTCATGACCGTAATCTGGGGCATTGTTGGCATGCTGGTTGGTGTCATCATTGCTGCGCAGTTGGTCTGGCCGGAGCTTAATTTAGGCTTCCTGCACTTTGGCCGTCTGCGTCCGCTGCACACCAATGCGGTTATTTTTGCATTTGGTGGCTGTGCCTTGTTTGCAACATCCTACTGGTGCGTTCAGCGTACCAGCCATGCTCGCCTGTTTGGCGGGCCTTTGGTTCCATTTACGTTCTGGGGCTGGCAAATTGTTATTCTATTGGCGGCTATTACGTTGCCATTGGGTATCACCAGCGGTAAGGAATATGCCGAGCTAGAGTGGCCGATCGATATTTTGATCACCCTGGTTTGGGTTTCCTATGCGGTGGTCTTCTTCGGTACCATTGCCAAACGTACGGTGTCCCATATTTACGTAGCCAACTGGTTCTTCGGCGCATTCATTATTGCCGTTGCGCTGCTGCATTTGGTTAACAGCGCCGCTGTGCCAGTCACTCTGACCAAGTCCTACTCCGCCTACTCTGGCGTTCAGGATGCGATGATTCAGTGGTGGTATGGTCACAACGCCGTGGGTTTCTTCCTGACCGCAGGCTTCCTGGGCATGATGTATTACTTCGTGCCGAAGCAAGCTGGCCGTCCGGTTTACTCCTACCGTTTGTCAGTCGTCCACTTCTGGGCGCTGATCTTTACCTACATGTGGGCTGGTCCTCATCACCTGCACTACACCGCGCTGCCTGATTGGACCCAGTCCGTCGGCATGATTTTCTCGCTGATTCTGCTTGCGCCGTCATGGGGTGGCATGATCAACGGCATCATGACCCTGTCGGGTGCATGGCATAAGTTGCGCGATGATCCTATCCTCAAGTTCCTGATCACTTCCCTGTCCTTCTACGGTATGTCTACCTTTGAGGGCCCGATGATGGCGATCAAGACCGTGAATGCACTGTCGCACTACACGGACTGGACTGTCGGCCACGTGCACTCAGGTGCCTTGGGTTGGGTTGCTATGGTTTCCATTGGCTCCATCTATTACCTCCTGCCGAAACTCTTTGGTAAGACCGAGATGTATAGCACCAAGCTGGTGACGACCCATTTCTGGATCGCAACCATTGGCACCGTGCTCTATATCGCCTCGATGTGGATTGCCGGTGTGATGCAGGGCTTGATGTGGCGCGCTGTGAATGCTGACGGTACGCTGGCTTACAGCTTTGTTGAGTCGGTTAAGGGTTCTTACCCGTTCTGGGCAATCCGTTGGTTGGGTGGCGTCCTGTTCCTGTCCGGTATGTTGATCATGGCCTACAACATGTTCAAGACCATGGCAGGCGGTAAGTTTGAAGATGCACCGGTTGTAGTTCCGGTTGCTCATCACGCCTGATTAGGGAGAGATAATAATGATCAAGCATGACCAAATCGAACGCAGCGTTGGCCTTCTTATCGTTCTGACGATACTGACGGTTAGCGTTGGCGGTCTTCTGGAAATTGTTCCACTTTTCTTCCAGAAATCGACGACTACTCCGGTTGAGGGGCTTAAGCCATACGACGCAACTCGTCTGGCAGGCCGCGATATCTATATCCGTGAAGGCTGTTTCCTTTGCCATTCACAGATGATTCGTCCTTTCCGCGCTGAAACCGAGCGTTATGGCCATTATTCTGTCGCAGGTGAGTTTGTTTATGATCACCCGTTCCAGTGGGGTTCCAAGCGTACCGGCCCGGACTTGCACCGTGTTGGCGGTCGTTACTCTGACGAGTGGCAGCGTGCTCACTTGATGAATCCGCGTGACGTAGTACCGGAATCCAATATGCCGGCATTCGCCTTCCTGGCTAATGTTAAAGCTAAGGATACTGTGGGTGCGGATATCGAGAAGAAGATGGAAATTATGCGGGGCTATGCCAATGTCCGCGGAATTCCGACTTATTCTGAAGAGGAAATCAAGGGTGCCAAGGCTGCAATTGGTGACAAGACCGAAATGGATGTTCTGATCGCTTACCTGCAAGGTATGGGATTAGAGCTGAAAACCGCCAAGTAATAGTCATGGACATCAACGATCTGCGTTCCATCGTCACAGTTGCCGGGTTGATCTGCTTTCTGGCGATTGTGTGGTGGGCTTATGGCAAGGGCAGCAAGAAGGGGTTTGAAGAAGCTGCCAACTTGCCGTTCGCGGAGCACGATGATCAGGATGCGGCGTCCAGTACGCCGCGTCCACGCTGATTAAGAGGAAAGCAAATGAGCGATTTCGTTAGCGAGTTTTGGAACTGGTATGTGATCGTGATTGTGCTGGCAAGTATTTTTGCCTGCGCAGCACTACTTTACGTACAAGGAAAGTCGACTTTCACCCCAGGTAAGACCTGTGGTCACGTTTGGGATGAAACCCTAGAGGAATACAACAACCCAATGCCGAAATGGTGGAGTTGGTTGTTTGTTATTACGGTGGTGTTTTCTTTGGTCTATCTGGTTCTGTATCCTGGGCTAGGTAGTTTCAAAGGCGTTCTTGGCTGGACTCAGTACGGTGCACATAAACTTGAAGTCGAGAAGATGGATGCAACCGTCAAGCCATTGTTCGACAAGTATATGGCGATGGATCTGAAAGCTGTTGCGGCTGACAAGGAAGCCAATGAAATGGGTAAGCGTATGTACCTGACCTACTGCATGCAGTGTCATGGTGCCGATGCCCGTGGTGCAAAAGGCTTCCCGAATCTGGCCGATAGCGATTGGTTGTACGGTGGTGAACCTGATCAGATCAAGCAGACTATTGCTGATGGTCGTATGGGTGTCATGCCTCCGCACGCCCAATTGGGTGCCGATACCATCAAGGATCTGGCGAATTTTGTCCGTTCTTTGTCCGGTTTGCCGAATGATTCTGTGCGTACCGCTAAAGGTAAAGAGGCGTTTGCTTCTGCTGGTTGCCTAGGCTGTCACGGTGCTGATGGCAAAGGTATGCAAGCGATTGGTGCGCCTAACCTGACCGATAAGGTCTGGTTGTATGGTTCATCAGAAGCTGCAATTACCGAAACCATTACCAATGGTCGTCAGAACAAGATGCCAGCATGGAAAGAGTTCCTCGGCGATGCCAAGGTGCATCTGTTATCTGCCTACGTGCTTAGTCTGAGCCAAGGCGCAGGCGCCAAGTAATTGGCTGGCACGGAGCGGGATTTCTGCTCCGTGCCAATTTTCAGTCGTTTATTGCGACTGTTCTGTATCCAAATTTGGTTATGTCAGGATAAGTGATCCTGGCGACAGCCAAATTTTTATACCGAACCGGAAATCATGGAACCCACAAAACAAACATCTCAAGGCTCGTCGTCACCAGCGCCCGTCCCTGTTTCGTTTTATGAGAAACACCAGACGGTTTACATGCGTGAAGTCAAAGGGTGGTGGAATACTTGGCGCTGGGTATTTGTCTGGATAACTCAAATTGCTTTTTACGGTGCGCCTTGGCTCATGTGGAATGGCCGTCAGGCAATTTTGCTGCATTTGGCTGAGCGCAAGTTCTATTTGTTTGGCTTGGTCTTGTGGCCGCAGGATGTGTTTTATCTTGCCCTGTTGTTGATTATTTCCGCCTACGCACTTTTCTTGTTTACCGCGGTTGCCGGGCGACTGTTTTGCGGCTATGCCTGCCCGCAAACGGTATATACCGAAATTTTCATGTGGATAGAGCGGAAAATTGAAGGTGATCGTTCCGCTCGAATGAAACTCGATAAAGGCCCAATGACTGCAAGGAAGTTTGGCCTGAAGTCAGCAAAACATGCTGCATGGTTGCTGATTTCGTTGTGGACCGGTTTGACCTTGGTTGCTTATTTCACACCCATTAATGAGTTATGGGCTGAGTTTCCTTTCGATTTTTCAGGCTGGGAGCTTTTCTGGATATTCTTTTACTCAGGGTTTTTGTATATGCAAGCAGGCTTTTTGCGCGAGCAGGTCTGCAAGTACATGTGTCCTTATGCCCGTTTTCAAGGGGTAATGTTTGATCCGGATACCTTGATCATTACTTATGATCCGGAGCGTGGCGAACCTCGCGGTGCAAAGAAAAAACTAGCAGATGGTACTGCCCAGGGCGATTGCGTTGATTGCAACTTGTGTGTGGTGGTTTGTCCAACCGGTATTGATATCAGGAAAGGCCAGCAGTATGAATGTATTGGCTGCGGCGCCTGTATTGATGCCTGTGATCCTGTTATGGATAAAGTCGGCAAGCCTCGGGGCCTGATTCGTTACACCACCGAAAATGCGCTGGCTAAGCACTTTTCCAGTAAAGATATTGTGAGCCATATACTGCGCCCGCGCATTCTGCTTTATACCTTCATTTTGGTCGCCATTACGGTGTCTTCTGGATGGTCTTTGGCTACTCGGGTGCCACTGAAGGTGGACGTAATTCGCGACCGATCTGTTCTGTCGCGCGAAGCAGATGATGGGGGTATTGAAAATATCTATACCCTGAAAATCATGAATACTACTGAGGATCCGAAGCGCTATGCCTTGTCAGTAGAGGGGCTAGACGGTATTGATATTGTTGGCGATCGCATTGTTGAGGTTGCCAGCACGGAAAATCATGAAGTAACCATTGTTGTTCGCGTGCCGCCAGAATCCGGGAAAAAAGGCGCGAACCAGATATTTTTTGATATTAAGGCTCAGAACCACGATGGAATCGCGGTTCGTGAAAAAGCCTCTTTTTTGATACAGTGAAATGAGCCAATCAATGACTTTGCGTAAAGATAATCAAGCTTGGTACAAAGAACCATGGCCTTGGATACTCATGTCCGGCCCGGCTATTGTCGTTGTGGCTGGTTTTATCACAGCTTGGTTGGCAATTACGACAAGTGATGGTTTGGTTAGTGATGATTATTACAAACAGGGCTTGGGTATAAATCAGCGCTTGCAGCGTGATCATCAGGCCGGCAAGTTGGGCTTGCAGGCTGAAATCATGCGGGCTGACAAGGGCGTTCGTTTGCTTTTGACTTCTAATAATTCAGGCAAGGTGCCGGAAGCAATTGTTTTGAAACTCGCGCACCCGACTCGTGCCGGATTTGATCAGTCTGTTCCTATGACCAATGAGGGGGCAGGGTTCTATTCTGGAAAATTGTCCGAAGGAATTTCAGGGCGCTGGCTGGTTTCGATTGAAGATCCGTCGGGTGAATGGCGCTTGCAGGGTAGCTGGCAAACAGATTCAGACGATTCGCTTCGCCTCGCTGCGAAGGTGGATTGATTATTTGTTTTTATGAAAGGGGTGAATCATGGCTTGGGAATTACTTTTTGGTAGCGATATCGGTTTGATGAGTTTGGGCGTAATTGTCGGCGTCTTGGTGATTGGTGTGGTCATGGCCCGCTTGTACGCTAAAAATGCAGAAGAAGAGAGCAGAAAGATAAATCAGTAATTTTTAGCTCTATCAATTGAATGAAAAATCCCTCGCGCGAGCAATCGGCGAGGGATTTTTATTGGGCGGAATCTGAGCGCGTGAAAAAGTCACACGTCTGGTATCAGGCTTTCGCGGCTTCATTGTTCCTGCATGTGTTGATCTTTCTTCCAGATCATTTTCTGCCTATGCCGGAAAACGCGGGCAATCAAAGCGCGCACTCTGCTGTTCTGGCTGTATTGAGCCAGTCTAACGCAAACCAAAGCAGGTCTTCAGGGGGCAATGGGGTGAGTGACAACAGTGAACCGCAACAACGGCTGTCTGAGCAAGTTGCGCCAAAAAATGTGGCAACGGTTTTGTCCAAATTAGGGGTGTCCACCGTAGCATCGTCTTTGCCAGAAAAGAAAGAGCCTACCCGCTTGGTAAATGCTCTGGATGCGCCTTCAGTCGCTTTGCCTGAAGATAATTTGGTAGATAGTCACATTGTTCAATATCGCTTAAGTTTGGCCAGAGCTTCGCGAAATTTGTTTGTTTATCCAGCGCAAGCGAAGCAAGGCGCCTTGGAAGGGCGGGTTGTGCTGAGTGTTCAGGGGGGTGCTGGGCTCTTGCCCTATGTTCGTGTCGAGAAAAGCAGTGGTCATCTGATGCTTGATGAACATGCGCAGAACATGATGGTGCGGGCGCTTAGCCAAGTGCCTCTGCCGGATGCATTGCACAATCGATCATTCGCTATGAGTGTGCCTGTCGAATATCGTCTTGCTGAGTAGTTAAAGCACATCCTCTAGAGGCAGTAGGTCGGCCTCATGAAAGCCAAATTCTTTATTGTTGCGGTCAGCGAGATAATGTTTCAGGCAGAGGGCAACGCTCCGAAATGCGATCTCATCCCATGGAATATCAGCGGCCTCAACCAAAGCAACCTCAAGGCTCTCGTCTCCAGCCGCGAATGCAGGGCTAGTCAGGTGACCACGGTAAAACAGATGAACCTGATTGATGTGCGCGATGCTGACCATGCAAAACGGCGCATCAATGATGGCATGGGCACCGCTTTCTTCGAGCGTTTCTCGAAAGGCGCCCTCGGCAGTAGTTTCATTATTCTCCATAAAGCCAGCAGGTAAAGTCCAATAGCCTAAGCGCGGCTCTATCGCGCGGCGACAAAGTAGAACTTTTCCCTCCCATTCGGCAATGCAGCCAACAACCAAACGTGGGTTTTCATAATGAATATTGCCGCAGACGCTACAAATATGTCTCGGGAGAGAGTCGCCGGGTGGGATGGCATGGTTTGCCGTCGCCCCGCAAAGTTGGCAGTAGCGGATTATTGTCATAACGTATATTTTTCGGTTAAACAGCTTAAATTGGGTATTGATCGGCATCTTGGCATAAATACTTCCAACTCTTCCTTTGCGCTTAAGCAATGCCTGTGGCTACAATAGAGCATACAAAAAATTATGCACAGATGCATTGGTCGCTGACTGGTGTCCTTGGGGGCTTTGAATGTTTCTAATCGTTGGTTACGTCATTATTCTGGCTTCGTCGCTAGGGACTTACGCGCTCCACGGTGACTTGCTTGCCCTATGGGTACCGACTGAGTACGTTGCTATTATTGGCTTGACGATTGGTTACTTCGTGGGTGGTAACGACATTAAGCTGGTCAAGGCGACGGTTGGCGCTTTGCCTGGCGTGCTTAAAGGTTCTAAGTTCAATAAAGCTTTCTACGTTGATGCCTTGGCTATGTTGTTCGAGATACTTGGCAAAGTCCGTAAGGAAGGCTTGATGTCGATTGAAGGCGATATCGAAAATCCAGAAGCCAGCCCAATTTTTAGTAAATATCCAAATTTGGTGCACGACCATCACATCATGGAGTTCGTGACAGATTACCTGCGCATGATGGTCGGTGGCAATCTCAATACAGTTGAAATTGAAAGCTTGATGGATGTCGAACTTGAAACGCACCATCACGAAGCAGCGGAGCCTGGACATATCGTTGCCAAAGTGGGTGGTGCTGTCCCCGCTTTCGGTATCGTGGTTGCTGTGATGGGCGTGGTCAATGTGATGGGTTCAGTCGGTAGCCCGCCAGCCGTGCTCGGTAAGATGATTGGTGGTGCATTGGTCGGTACCTTCCTTGGTATTCTGATTTCCTACGGTTTTGTTGAACCGGTGGCTAACTTGCTTGAACAAAAAGCCCATGAGGAAGGAAAAATTTACCAGATGATTAAGATGGTTTTATTGGCATCAATGTCTGGTTACGCCCCGCAGGTTGCGATTGAATTTGGCCGCAAAACCTTGGGGTCACATGTTCGGCCAAGCTTCTCCGAGTTGGAAGAAGAACTTAAAGCTCGCAAGGGCAAGTAACTCTGTCGCTAATTAACCGGAAAATACGATGAGCGACGACTCCACACGCCCCATAGTAATTAAGCGCAAAAAAGTTATTGCGGGCGGTGCGCACGGTGGTGCTTGGAAAATTGCCTATGCCGACTTTGTGACGGCGATGATGGCGTTCTTTCTGTTGATGTGGTTGTTAGGCTCAACAGCAAAGGGTGATTTGGTTGGTATTGCCGACCATTTCAATAACCCAATGAAAGTTGCCATGAGTGGCGGTAGTGGCGCAGGTGATGCAACCAGTATTTTGCAGGGCGGAGGCAAGGATTTAACCCGGCAAGCCGGTCAGGTCAAAAAAGGCGATGTTGAGGCGAAAAAAACCACTTCTTTTTCCAAAGAGGCGCAACTGGAGTTTCGGCGCAAAGAACGTGAGCAATTTGAAGCCCTGAAGGCCGATATTGAAAAAATGATCGAGCAAACGCCGCAATTGGCTCAATTCAAAAAGCAAATGTTGCTCGATATCACCTCAGAAGGTTTGCGAATCCAAATTATTGATGAACAAAATCGACCCATGTTCGATTCCGGCGGGGCGGAGCTGAAGCCTTATACCCGGGAGATTTTGCGCCAAATTGGAAAGTCTTTGAATGGCGTGAAAAATCGGATTAGCCTTGCAGGCCATACCGACGCTGCAAACTTTGTGGGTGGAAGTCAGGGTTTTACAAACTGGGAGCTTTCAGCAAATCGAGCCAATGCTTCTCGCCGTGAGTTAGTGGCGGGCGGTATGGGTGATGCAAAGGTGCTGCGTGTTGTCGGTTTGGCCTCTACCGTATTGTTCGACCCAAATGACCCCTTGAATTCCGTGAATCGGCGGATCAGTATTGTTGTTCTGAATAAAAAAACAGAAAACTCTATTTTGCAGGAGGATGGGCCGGAGCTTGATGTGCTTGAAGGAGATGATTTGCCGGATGGCTTGCAACTTCCCGCTACGACAAAGGGCACTGCAGGTTGATTTGAATGAAGAGGGCGCATGAATAATAAAAAACGTATTCCGCTTGGCGCATTAATTTGGTTGATTCTGGTGGCTGCAGCCCTGTTTGTTTTTGACCCGGCGACGCGCACTTTGTCGGTCGCCGCAGCTTTTATTGGTGTTCTGATTGGTTGGCTGGCTATTGTTTTTTTGTCAGGTGATGCTGCGGATAGTACCCAAGCCATTGCTGTTGAGGCCGAGTTTGGCCGAGAAATTGTTGTTCATAGTAGCGATGCGATTATTCGGATGTCGGGTGAATTTTCGTTACAGATTAAAGATATGCGTGATGAGATTGCTCGGGCGCAAAAGATATTTAATGATGCTATTGGCAATTTGATAGCAAGTTTTCAGCAAATGAACGCGCAAGTTCAGCGGCAGCAGCAATTAGGCTTGCAGATAACGACCGGAGGGGCTGACTCAGGCGGAGTTGATGATTTCCATCGGTTCGCCACTGAAACTTCGGAAACGCTACATCAGTTTGTCGAAAGTATTATTGAGAACTCCCGGTTGGCAATGAATCTGGTTGAAATGAACGACCGGCTTTCTACTCAGACAAGCGAAGTTCGGGGTATGCTCAGTGAAATTGAGGGGATCGCCAAGCAAACCAACCTGCTGGCCCTTAATGCGGCAATTGAGGCGGCGCGAGCCGGTGAGGCCGGGCGTGGCTTTGCTGTTGTCGCCGATGAGGTGCGTGATCTGTCTGGGCGGACGCATCATTTTAGCCAGCAGATTCGTGGTTCATTGACCAATATGCAGGGAACTCTGTCGGCAACTGAAGCGGCAATTAATCAGATGGCTGCCAAAGACATGACTTTTGCGTTAACCTCCAAAGGTGGTGTTGAGCAGGCTATGAGCAGTATTGAAGCGATGAGCCGACGGACTGGCGATACGGTGGGTGAGCTCAATGTGATTGCAAATGAAGTTGAGGTTGCAGTTAATCAGGCCGTGGTTTCATTGCAGTTTCAGGATATGGTTACGCAGTTGCTTGGGCATGTCGCTAAGCGTTTGGAAGTGCTTGATGAAGTTGCTGCAGATGAGCAGCGTTTGGCCGGTACATTGAGAGAGACTCGGGACCATGCCAGCGCGCTTGCTGCACTTGATGAGATACGGGAGCATGTGGGTGTGCTCTCACAAAAACTTGGTGCCCTGAAACAAGGGGTGAATAATAATCCAGTGAATCAAACCGGCTTTGTTAGCGGGGATGTTGAACTGTTCTGATTTACATACGAGGGAAAAATGGCAAAAACCATTCTTGCAGTTGATGACTCGGCCTCCATCCGTCAGATGGTCTCGTTTACGCTGAAAAGCGCCGGCTATGATGTTGTTGAGGCCGTTGATGGGATGGATGGGCTGGAGAAAGCCAAGTCGAAAAGTATCAACTTGGTTCTGACTGACCAAAATATGCCACGCATGGATGGCCTGACCCTAATCAAGAATTTGCGTGGTTTGCCGCAGTACGCGTCGACCCCTATCTTGATGCTGACGACAGAGTCATCTGATGCCATGAAGTCACAAGGACGCGCGGCGGGGGCTACCGGTTGGTTGGTCAAGCCGTTTGATCCCCAAAAACTGATTGAGGTCGTGCGCAAGGTGATTGGCTAGTTAGCTATCACATGGTGTCCGTGTTTATGCGGGCATCCGTTGCATTCGATTTCAGTCCGCTGACTAGCGGCACCGAAGTGAGGGGGTGGCATGGCTATCGACATGAGTCAATTTTATCAAGTGTTCTTCGAAGAGTCCGAAGAACACTTGGCGGCAATGGAAGCGCTATTGCTTGATCTGGATATTGAAAATCCAGACTCAGAGCAACTTAACGCGATTTTCCGTGCAGCACATTCGATCAAGGGCAGCGCCGGTACATTCGGTTTTACCGATCTGGCTGAAACGACCCATATCCTTGAAAACTTGCTCGACCGTATTCGTAAGCGGGAACTCGGATTGCGCGCTGATATGGTGGATGCCTTTCTGGAGTGCGGGGATCTACTGCGTGGCATGCTGGAAGGGCATCAGGGTCGTGAAGGGGTTGAACCCGCTGCGGTTGCTGATATTTGTGCCCGCTTGCGCCTCTTGTCTTCAGATCAGCCCGAGCCCAGTGCAGCAACACCTTCTGTAGCGGAGCCATTGCCCTCGGTCGCTGTTAGCGGAGCAAAGGTGTTTGATATTCAGTTTGTGCCGACTAGCGTTTCGGCTGAGGCGAATGGCGTCAGCAGTTTGTTGGACTCTCTACGTGAGTTGGGTGAGCTGAAGATCGTCAACCAGCCGGATGCAACATCCAACGGTGTCGGATTCTGGCAACTCCAGTTGATTACAGAAGTCGATCAGGCTGTCTTTTCAGATCAGATTGATTTTATATCCGACCACGGTGCTTGGCGGGTATCAGAAGATAGGTCGGTTTCCAGTAATGGTGACGTTGCCTTTGGGTTTTTTGGTGATGCACCAGGCGTGCCGGAAGAAAGCCAGTCTTACGGTTTTTTTGAGCCATTAGCTGCTTCGGACGTTGCTCAGGTAAGTGCGGCGGTTTCGGCCAGCGATGATAGTTATGGGTTTTTTGAGCCTTTGCCGAGCCCTGTGGCAGAAGCTTCTGCAGCAGTTGCTGCGGAAGATGGTGAGGGTTTTGGTTTCTTTGAGCCATTGAAACCACCTACACCAGAACCAACGCCTGCCGTGCTTGAGGACGGTGAAGGGTTTGGCTTTTTTGTGCCAGTGGCAGCTCCCGTACCGGAACCAGTTTTGGTTGCAGCTGTACAGCCGCCCCCGGCACCTTTGGCGATTGATAAACCGGCGCCATCTTCCCGGTCGCCGAAGGCTGCCGCGCCAGCTGCTGCGAGCGGGGATTCGTCAATTCGCGTTAGCATTGAAAAAGTTGACCAGTTGATTAACCTGGTCGGTGAGTTGGTTATTACCCAGTCGATGTTGCTGCAAACCGTTACTCAGATGGCGGGTGGTGCGCCAGAAGGCATGACGCACGGATTGGCCCAGCTGGAGCGCAATACTCGTGACCTACAAGAGTCCGTGATGGCGATTCGCATGATGCCGATCTCCTTTGTCTTTTCGCGTTTTCCTAGGGTTGTCCGTGACCTTTCTGGCAAACTTGGAAAGCAGGTCGAACTCAAAACGATTGGTGACACCACTGAACTCGACAAGAGCTTGATTGAGCGCATCGCTGATCCTTTGACCCACTTGATCCGCAACAGTCTTGATCATGGCATCGAGATGCCGGATAAGCGGATAGCTGCAGGTAAAAGTCCAGTCGGCACGATTACCCTTAAGGCTTATCACCAAGGCGGGAATATTGTGATTGAGGTTGGCGATGATGGCGCCGGTTTGCCGCGAAACAAGATTCTTGCCAAGGCGCGTGAGCGGGGTCTGCCAGCTTCGGATCAAATGACCGATCAAGAGGTATTCAGCCTGATTTTTGAGGCTGGTTTCTCAACCGCTGATCAAGTGACTGACGTTTCAGGGCGCGGCGTTGGGATGGACGTCGTTCGACGAAATATTCAGGCGATGGGCGGACGGGTTGAGATCGAATCTATGCTCGGTGTTGGAACTCGGATGACTGTCCGCTTGCCGCTGACTCTGGCTATTCTTGATGGTATGTCGGTTGCGGTGGGGGATCAGACTTATATTCTTCCGCTGTCTTACGTGATCGAATCATTACAGCCGGAAATGGGTGACATCAAGACCTTATCGAATCATGCGCGGGTAATTCAGGTGCGTGGTGAATATCTGCCGGTTGTGGTTTTGCATGAAGTTTTCAATATCAAGCCAAGCTGGTCTGACTTTACTCGGGGCATTATGGTTGTGC